>JBJTRD010000154.1:0-12231 GCA_046075945.1 Flavobacteriales bacterium | reverse complement strand
TGCAGCGATGGGGCATATTACTATGTCATTCAAGTCGATTTCATTCGCCTGGTTGGAATTGAATCGAAAACCTACAGCGGTAACTTGCGAATAATCGCCGGCGACGTTTCGCCACAAAACAACTAATTATGTTTTCCGGAATCGTAGAAGCCACGGGTACTGTAGTTCGCATTGAACAGGAACAGTCCAACATTCACTTCAGTGTGGAGGCCCCTTTCGTGCACGAACTTGCCATCGATCAAAGTATCGCACACAACGGAGTTTGTCTGACAGTGGTCTCAATCGATGAAAACGTGTATACCGTGACAGCCATTGCCGAAACACTGCAGCGCACAGAACTTGGTGAATGGAAAGTGGGAACGAAAGTCAATCTCGAACGCTGCCTTCGTCTTTCGGATCGGATCGACGGCCACATGGTGCAAGGACATGTTGATACGACCGCCACGTGCACGCTGGTTGAAGACAAAAGTGGGTCGTGGAAGTATACTTTCCGATACGACCATCAACCCGAATGGACAACGGTACCCAAAGGGAGCATTTGCGTGAATGGTGTGAGCCTGACGGTGGTGGATTCAGAAAAGGGACTTTTCTCTGTTTGCATTATTCCCTATACCTACGAGCACACCAACTTCCATGCACTGCAGCAGGGAAGCACCGTTAACCTGGAGTTCGACGTCATCGGCAAGTACGTAATGCGTTACATGCATATTAATAACTTATAACACACTCTTCGACCGTTGCCCAACCAAGGGGCTTACCTTCGCGTCACAATTAACTACGCATGATTTTCGCGCTCCAGTTGCTTCTCAGCTTGTCTTTACTCATTATTCTTCATGAAGGAGGGCATTTTATTCCGGCTAAACTTTTTAAAACGAGGGTTGAGAAATTTTACCTCTTTTTTGATCCGTATTTCTCGCTGCTCAAAAAGAAAATTGGCGGCACGGAGTACGGTATCGGGTGGTTGCCGCTGGGTGGTTATGTGAAGATTTCGGGCATGGTGGACGAGAGCATGGACAAGGAGCAGATGGCCAAAGAGCCTGAGCCTTGGGAATTTCGCTCAAAACCGGCATGGCAACGATTGATCATCATGGTTGGTGGTGTAGTCATAAACGTGATTGTTGGCGTCATCATTTACAGCATGATTCTTTTCAACTACGGAAAAGAGGTCGTTCCGGTTGAGAATGCAACGTATGGTGTGCATTGCAACAAACTCATGTATCACTACGGATTCAAGGACGGAGATAAAATATTGGCCATTGATGGCACGAAGCCCGAGAGTTTTCAATCCATCAACAAGCGCATGATTCTGGATGATCCGCGCGAGGTCACCATAGACCGGGAAGGCGAGCAGATAGTAATAGCTCTCCCCGAAGATTTTGGACAATTGCTGGTCGATAGTGGCATTAAAAGCGGAGCTTTTAGTTTGCGCATTCCTTTCGTAATCGATTCTGTTGTGCAAGGAAAAACAGCGTTTCAGGCGGGAATAATTAAAGGCGACAGCATCATAGGTGTAAACGAATTACAAACCCCCTACTTCCAGGAAATTGCCCGTGAACTGAAGAACAACAAAAACACTACTGTCAACATCCACCTTCTGCGCAATGGGAATCCACTGACACTGCCGGTTGTGGTGAATGAAGAAGGTATGATTTCGGTTGCACCGCGAAGCGTAGAAAACTACATCACTGTCGATACCGTGCATTATAGTTTTTGGGAAGCTATTCCCGGCGGCTTTCATGAAGCGTGGGAAACAGTCACTGATTACACCAGCCAGTTGCGTTTCTTATTTTCAAAAGAAGGTGCCAAGCAAGTGGGAGGCTTTGTGACATTTGCTAAACTTTTTCCTGAAGAATGGGATTGGTGGGCATTCTGGGAACGCACGGCATTCATTTCACTCGTGCTTGCATTCATGAACATCCTTCCTATACCCGCACTCGATGGTGGGCATGTCATGTTTTTGTTGTGGGAAATGATTACGGGCAAAGCCGTTAGTCAGAAGGTGCTCGAACGATCGCAAATTATCGGAATGATTCTTCTTCTCGGCTTAATGCTTTATGGCAATGGAATGGACATTTTCCGAATCATATCAGGGTCATAGTACCACTCGGTTTATGACGAATCGATTGCTTACAAGATTTGCGCTTACGCTCTCGCTGGCACTGTTCATCAACTTCTCTTTTTCGCAAGAATTCATTTGGAGTAAAGCCTTTCGAAATGATGTTGATTTGGAAAGAGTAAAGGCCGTTGAACAATCGGATACTTTTTTTCATGTTGTAGAAGTTCGAGACGATCATATTCTTCGCTGGATTTTATTCGATAAAAAAACCTTAAGGCACATCAGCACCAAAGAAATTTCTCCAACGTCTGCAGAAAATACACTGGAGCATTTCTTTATATCAAAAGACACCCTGCACACCATAAGCACACGAAGGAACAGAGAACTAGACCGACTGGAAGTCTTCGCAATGCGTTATACTATGTCGGGGCAGATGGTCGGATCCGAGCAACTCGTTCATTTCTCCGCCGAAGCATATTCCACCTCAAAAAGCGGGTTACGCTTAAAAATTTCCCCTGATGGTTCGCGTGTATTGCTCTACTTTGATAAAGATATTGAACGAAAACAAACCGAAGGAATCCATTTCAAATGTTACGACAAGTACTGGAGTTTTATTTGGGAAAAGGATTTACGCCTGCCGCCATCGCCCGACATTTTACAAGTGCATCATTTCCTCGTTGATAATTTTGGAGGTGTTTATATGATGAGTGGGCGGAACCCGGTGAAAACAAGCTCGGACTGGCAGCGGCCACAAGGGGGCCAATATGTGGTGTATTACTTCAACGCGGAGCGCAACAAATTGAAACAATACGACATCAACCTGAAAGATAAGCAGGTGATATCTGCAGGTTTCTTTTTCAATGACAAGCAAGACGTCGTCATCGCGGGATACTACTCCAACAACTTCCAGAACAAAGTATCCGGCACATTACTTTTTACGCTGCAAGGACAAGGAGGTCCCATTTCATTGGCAGGCTATACTCCTTTTCCCAAAGAATTCATGCAAGACGCTAGCGGAAGAGAGACGGGGTCTCCGGAAGATTATTATCTCGACTATATATACTTTACTAAAAATGGAGACGTGATACTGGCCGGTGAGCAATACTATGTCAGCCGATCAGTTTCGAATGACCCTACGACAGGAAGACAACTTGTAGAATATCGATATAATTATGACGACGTGATGGTGTGTATGATGGACAGCACCGCACAACTTCGCTGGAGCTTAATTGTGCCTAAGCATCAGATGAGCTCCAATTTAAATGACCCGAATTTTTCCTATGCCTTTTCGGCTGACACGGCGAGTGTCGCATTGACATTTAACGATAATGAAACGAATAACGATCCGGAAAACCATAAAAAAAGAATAAGAACGGCCATTTGGACCGGTGGCAGAAAGTCTGTGACCACAAGGGTTGAAATTGGTTTCGACGGTAGGTACACGCGGCGGACGTTGATTGATAACGATACAGAACGACTGCTTTTCAATCCATTAATGACCACCCCTACACCTTGGTCGCGCGGACTTCTGGGATTCGACGACAAACGCAGCTATAAGTTTTGCCGCATACGCTGATGCTTTTTTCACGCGCGCGTATTATATTCGCACCCCCAATTGACGGATTGGGTGCATTGCCTAGGTGGCGGAATTGGTAGACGCGCACGACTCAAAATCGTGTGTCTTCGGGCATGTGGGTTCGATTCCCACCCTGGGTACAATTACGAAAATGCCGTTAAGGCAGTACATTAACAAAAAAAACCGTTTAAACATTAACCACCGGAATTCCGGTGGTTTTTGTTTTAAGCAACCTGTGCAGTAATTTGCTGCCGCAATAAGAAAACAGCTATGGCCAAAATTTCCTCCGGTACTCAAAAAAATAGCCCTACAAAATCCAATGCTGCTTCCGGGAAGTTGAAGTTTCCATTCCAGAAGAAAAACTACCAGCTTCTGCTCATTGGCGTAGGTATTATTCTGCTCGGTTACTTGCTCATGATGGGCGGCGGCAGCGCGGACCCCAATGTTTTTGATTCGTCTATTTTTTCTTTCCAGCGAATAACCCTCGCACCTATCGTCGTTCTTACAGGCTATGCATTCATTGGCTATGCCATCATGTACAAGCCGAAAAAAGAGACCGAAGCATAATATTTCCGCGTGTCGATTTTTCAAGCCATCATCATTGCCATCATCGAAGGCATTACCGAATTCCTTCCGGTAAGCAGCACCGGGCACATGATAATAACGCAGCACCTGCTCGGCGTTGGTGATGACCCCTTCGTAAAAGCATTCATCGTAAACATTCAGTTTGGTGCCATCCTCAGTGTTGTAATTCTCTATTGGAAACGTTTTTTTCAGAGTGTCGATTTTTATTTCAAATTGTTTGCGGCCTTTTTACCCTCCGCGATTTTGGGGGTATTGCTGAATGATTTGATCGACTCATTGCTGGAGAGTCCGCAAACAGTTGCCATCAGCTTATTGCTTGGCGGTGTTGTGCTCGTGTTCATCGATAAAGTTCTCAATCCGAAACACGAAGTGGTACTCACCTTTCCCAAAGCCTTTGTAATAGGCCTTGCCCAGTGCGTGAGCATGATACCCGGCGTTTCGCGCTCAGCAGCTACGATTATCGGCGGTATGACACAAGGACTTACCCGCAAGCAGGCCGCGGAGTTTTCTTTTTTTCTCGCCGTCCCTACGATGTTTGGCGCCTCAGCACTCAAGCTGTATAAAGGGTTCAGCGAGCATCCGGAAGTTTTCAGCGGCAGCAACATTTCACTTTTATTGATTGGAAATGCAGTTGCATTTGTCGTTGCCATGCTGGCCATTCGTTTTTTTGTGCAGTTCCTCACCAAGCATGGTTTCCGTGTATTCGGATGGTACCGCATCATTATAGGAGGCCTATTGCTGATACTGCTTGCGCTGGGGGTGAATCTCCAAGTTTTGTAAGTGCGAAGGGCGAGGGGCGAAGTGCGAAGGGAGGGGTGATAGGTGCTTACGGCCATTCCGTTTGGAATAAAGAAATCTTTCGACACGTCGCACCTCGCACGTCGCACGTCGCACCTCTCCCATAATCCTACTACCTTTCGCTCGTGAAACTTTCGGTGGTCATCATTACCCTCAATGAGGAGCGGAACTTGCCGCGCTGCCTTGCTTCGCTGCAAGGCGTAGCCGATGAGGTAGTAGTGGTTGACTCTTTTTCCAACGATGGCACTCGGGCGATTGCTGAACAGTCGGGAGCACGTTTCATTGAGCATGCTTTTGAAGGACATATTCAGCAGAAAAATTTTGCCTTGAGCTGTGCAACACACGAGTGGATTCTTTCACTCGATGCAGACGAAGCCCTCGACGAAGTATTGCGGGCATCCATTCTCGAAGTGAAGAGGAATGGGCAGTCAGCAGGTTACTCCATGAACAGGCTAACGAACTATTGTGGTCATTGGGTGCGGCACTGCGGCTGGTACCCAGATACTAAAGTGCGGCTCATTCGGAAAGGCGCAGGAGCATGGTGCGGCGTCAATCCGCACGATCGGCTCGATTTACTCGATCACGCGCAGCCTGTTCATCTGAAAGGCGACATTCTGCATTATTCATACTACACCCTTGACGACCACCGCAAGCAAATCGAATACTTTGGTGATATTGCAGCGCGCGAATTGTTTGCACATGGCAAAGACATTTCAACCACGATGATTTACACCAAGGTAATTGCTCAGTTTATCAAGAGTTACATCATCAAGCTTGGTGTTCTCGATGGAACTGCAGGCTGGACCATTTCACGCATGTCGGCCTACGCTACCTGGCGCAAGTACAGTAAACTTAAAAAGCTTCATCTATCCGCATGAACCCTCAATCACGCATCATCATTTCGCGCGCCGACAGCATTGGCGATGTCATTCTCACACTTCCTATGTGTGGTTGGATAAAAAAGCATCTGCCCGAATCGACTGTTCTTTTTTTAGGCCGCACCTACACGCGTGCAATAGCCGAGTCGTGCGAACACATCGATGAATTTATCGACTGGGATGAAATCGATGGAGAAAGTCCGGGAGAGCAATTAGAAGTCATTCGCTCCTATGCCGCAGACTGTATCATACATGTTTTTCCAAGAAAAGAAATTTCATGGCTTGCAAAGCATGCGGGCATAGGGATGCGCATTGCGAGCGGCCATCGATTGCATGCACTTACAAAAAGTAATAAGCTTGTTTTTTTCACCCGTAAAAATTCCTACCTACACGAATCGCAGCTCAATTTCAAACTGCTGAAACCCCTGGGCATTCCCGACGCTATTGAGCTCAGCGACGTTCCCGGTTACTATGGTTTTCATGCAGAAGATGTTGGGTACGAAGAAATTCAAACAGCACTTTCGGTGGTTCAAGGGCGACGCGTTGTTATCCTTCACCCGCTCTCGAAAGGCAGCGCAGTTGAATGGTCCATGGATCACTTTCGCGCGTTGACCACATTGCTGTCGGCTCAAGCCTATGCGATTTTCATTACCGGCACTGCTGAAGAAGGGGAACGCATCAACGCACAAGGAGGTATTCGTGGCGATCACGTGTACGATGTAACCAGAAAATTCGACTTGAAAACTCTCATTGCATTCATCAACCGATGTGATATACTGGTAGCAGCAAGCACAGGCCCTTTGCATATTGCTGCGGCATTGGGAAAAAACGTAGTTGGATTGTACTCACCCAAACGGCCCATTCACCCTGGCCGATGGAGCCCGGTAGGCACCCACGCACATTTCATTTGTGCGCCGGAGCATCCGAAAGAGGGTTCTTCTCTTTCGATTTCGGCCGACGAAGTTCTGCAAGTGATACGGCGCGCTTTGAAGTAAAGAGTGAATAGAAAAACGCTACGAACATCACACCTGCTTGTGATTCGAGTGTGTCTTCTGTCAGATAAGAAAGTGCTGCCAACAGCACAATCATTACAACGATTGGATTCTTCGCGTGACCGACAAAAAGTGGCCAGCATGTGATGAGCAAAAACACCACGAAGCCGACTGCTCCGTAAGTAATCCACATGGTGAGGTACTGATTATGCGCACGCAATCGATACTGTTCGCTCAAAGGAGAGTTGGTTGAAACGTAGGCATCACGAAATACCTCCTTCACATCGCCTGTACCAACGCCCGTCCAAACGTTCCGTTGAATAATCCACACAGCTGTTTTCCAGAACTCGAGTCGTTGCGTAATGCTATGTCCATCCGGATCACCACCCGCGCGATAGTTCGACCATTCAAAATAAATTCGATGCAGTCGCTTCTGAAGTCCACGCATATGCGCATCAGTAGCAGTAGGAACACCCGACTCAATTGCGTGTATATCTTCTTCGGACAACATGGCTACACCATCGGCATCCTTGCGCATTCCTTTCGACGCCAAATAACGTATCAAGGTACCCTTAAGCACATGGCCACGTGCATCAGCACTATCGGGATGGATGCGGCTGCGTTCGTTCCATGCATCGTACAACTCGCCCCATGCCACATAGGTCATTACGTAGTGGCCATCTTCGATTAATTTGAATTCCGGATGATGCGCATACAATTCACCTCGCGTGGTTTTCTCATCGAGCGTATTCCAATCGCATGACTCAACGGTAAAATAATTCCGGTAAGAAGAGTAAACATAGGAGAGTGATGCCGTGAACAGCAGCAGCAATGATGCACCGACTATCCATCGAATCGAATTTTTTTTCTCCTGAATTAAAAACCGTACTCCTGTCCAGAGCAGTAATGCGCCTATGCCTATTGCCCCTGTAATACTGCCGATGATGTATATAAAATAAAGACAGGGAACAGCACACAATACAATGAGGATTCTTCCCTGGGTGCTGCCGTGCGCAAACCGAATGAGCAGGCCCAGAGCAAGCGCAATAAGCAGAGAAAATCGCACGTGGGAAATGAAGACAGAAATTTTTCGCACATCGCCATCTATTTCAGGAGAGCCCATCCAATAGACCTGCAAACACCACATGACAGCAACTACCACCGCCAAAATGAATAACCCGATAAGTGCCCGAAACTCGCCTTGTGTGATGGGGTTGGTGCATGAAATGAGCAATGGCAGCACCAGTATTGGCAGCTTCATTCGCAAATCCCACATGGCATAATCGAAATGCGTAGTCCACAACAACCCGATTAACGGCAACAGAAACAAACCGCTCAACATCATTGCCGATGAATTGGATGAAAACTGTTTCCACCTGTTCAGCACAGGTTGCTTACGCGCGATATCGGTAGATACCTGAAGCACTAAAACACCGGCCAGCCAAAACATACCAAACGACATGAGGAAGTTGCTAAAAGGCAACGCAACCATCACGATGGCCAGGCCTGCGAAATGCAGGGATCGAAGCAGATTATTCCAGGTAGCAACACTCATAACAACTGACCGCTGCTGCTATGCATTGAGCAGCTCGGCAGACTTTGAATCATTTCTTTTTTTCTACCGGTGCGAGCAGTTGGTTGTAGTTGGAAGCGAACACTTCCAATGATTTTTTGATGCAAGGATCTTCGGGCAACGCATTTTTCGAGCGACCGGCCTGATAATAATACCGGCCTACAATTTCATTTTCCAGGAACTCCTGAATTTGAGGTCTGAACTTTATCAAATCGCTTTCCCGCTTGGGTTCAATCTTGCTGAACAGATCATCAAATTGCTTTTCAGAACCCTCGTAGTATTTTTCCTCCTTCGCTGTCTTCTTGAGTTGTTCAAACATCTTTTCAGTGTGCGTATCGTAGTGGAAGTCCTTTCCTTTAGCAAACTCAACAAAACGCGCATAATCCGAATCGCTCAAATGAAATGCATCTGCTGAATCAATGGACGCGTGTGTTTGGCGATAGTCTGTTGCCCAATGAAAAATGACCCAATTTTCGATGAGTGACTTCAGGATGTGCGCCGCATCTTCATCCTTCACCTCCACATCGGGGCTGATGCCGCGACCATCGGTGACGGGGCGGCCACCCTTCGTTTTGAAATAGCGAATCAGAGAATCGGCCTTGGCAGCCACTTCTCCTGTGCTTGCATCGCGATGAGAATAATCGAGGCGCTGTATACAACGACCACTGGGCGTGTAGTATTTGGCCACCGTGAGCTTCATCTTGGTATTATAGGCGAGGTCTTTTGTTTGTTGCACCAGACCCTTTCCGTACGATTCGCTACCAACAACCACGGCGCGATCCAGATCTTGCAAACTGCCGCTCACAATTTCCGATGCTGATGCCGACATGCCGTCCACCAAAACAACAATCGGAATTTGAGTATCGATGGGTTCACTTGTCGCGGTATACGTTTTATTCCACTCTTCGATCTTACCCTTCGTTTTAACGATTTCGGTTCCCTTCGGAACGAAGAAGTTCACGATGGTAATTGCCTCGCGCAGTAATCCACCACCATTTCCGCGCAAGTCAAGAATAAGCTTGCTCATGTTGCGCTTTTTCAATGCCTGGAATGCGCTCTTCACCTCTGTTCCTGCCGACTGTGTGAAGCCCGTCAATTGTATGTAACCGGTGGCAGAATCAGACAACAACGCGAAGTAAGGAACATCCTTGATTTTAATTTCTTCGCGTTTGATTTTAATGGCGCGCGGCTGCGATTCACCCGGGCGTTGAATGGTGAGTTCTACCTCGCTTCCCGGCTGACCCGTGAGCTGATCGGTCACTTCATCGTGACGTTTTCCTTCTACCGACTTACCATTAATCTTCAATACCACATCGCCTGCGAGCAATCCGGATTTCACTGCGGCATACCCTTCATACGGCTCAGTAATGGTGATTTTCCCATCAATGGTATTCACCAGCGTGCCTATTCCACCATACTGGCCCGTTTGCATAAACATGGCCTCTTCGATTTTCGACTCCGGATAATAAACTGTGTAAGGATCGAGCGACTTGAGCATGGCGTCGATGCCGGTCTTCATGAGTGCTCCGGGCTTGGTACCATCCACGTAGTAAATATTCAACTCTTTGTAAACGGCTGTAAAAATTTCCATGTTTTTGGAAATCTCGAAGAATTCATCGGACAGCGTAGAAGAAATAAGCGCAATGCCCAGCACTGCAATAGCAAGCACTCGGCGAAGGCGCGATTGAAAAAAACGTTTTATCATGGGCGTATTGTTGGACTCTCCGGTTTTTGTGCAATTTCGTTGCAGAACCGAATCATCAGGTCGTTCATCTTCCCGAAAACGTATGGGTAATTGGGAAGTTGTTTTCCGGTAAAAATAAAATGAAGTGCGTATTGTTGATTGCGTGCCTTTAGCGAAGTATAAACACCGTGTTTTTGTTTTCTGTACGCCTCACGCAGCAACCTTTTCACGCGGTTACGGTCGTGCGCCCGCTTAAAAAGCCGCTTGCTGGCGCTGAACATGGCTTGCGCCGGAAAATCGACCGGCAATTCACACGGTAAATACACCAGAATAATTGCGGGCGATTTGATGCTGCTGCCGGAGGCGTGCACTGATTCAATAATCTTCCGTCGCGACAATCGCTCGTCCTTGCACAATGTATTTCGTTGGGTTGCTTGCTGCACAGTGCGAATTTAAGGACTGCTTGATTTGTCGGATCGCGTTGGTTCGCTTATTCTTGCATTGAACCAACGAACCATCACCATGCGAATTCTTCTGGCGCTTCTCGCATTCATTCCTGCTAGCCTTCACGCTCAGCGCTTTACTATCGATGCGCAAATTTCTGATTCGAAAAGTGCGGAAAACTTGATTGGTGTGGTGGTTAAAAACAACGCAACCGGCAATGGAACCGTAACCGACCTGAATGGTCATTTTGAATTGCTTGTTTCCGTGGGCGACACACTCGAATGCGCATTGCTCGGATACAAAACGCTGCGCTATGGCGTGAAATCGGCGGATCAATTGGTCGCCATACAAATCAAGATGCAGTCGACCGAAAACGAATTCGATGTAGTGGTCGTTTCCGCAGGAAAATTCGAACAATCGGTGAGTGAGGTAACTGTGAGTATGGAAGTGCTCACCCCTCAGTTGTTGCATGATAAGAATGTTGTATCGGCTGATGAGGCATTGCAACAAACTCCGGGTGTAAGCATTGTCGATAAGGAGCCTCAAATACGCAGCGGCAGTGGTTACTCGTTTGGTGCCGGCAGCCGCGTGCAAATTCTGGTAGACGACTTACCAACGCTCAGCGGCGATGCCGGAAGGCCCGCATGGGATTATCTGCCCATAGAAAATGTATCGCAAGTGGAGGTTATCAAAGGCGCCAGCAGTGTGTTGTATGGCAGTGCTGCACTGAGCGGCGTCATCAACCTGCGCACTGCCGCACCGGCAGATACTGCGCGCACAGTTGTTACAGCGTATCAAGGAATTTTCAGCACACCGCAAAACACACAATCGGTGTATTGGAACGGCCACTTGCAACGCAGCGGCCTCAGCTTTCTCCACCTGCAAAAATTTGGACAGCTCGATGTGACGCTCGCGGCCAATTTGGTGGGCGACGACGGACATCTGGGACCACAGCGCGATTCGCTTACCGGTGCATTTGAAAATGGATACAATCCTTTTACAGCAGACCGATACAACGCCAACTCGCGTGCCCGCCTCAACACGAATCTTCGGTATCGGTCGAAGAAGCACGACGGGTTGAGTTTCGGGTTGAACACCAACTGGAACAACAGCAATTCGCTGGCGACACTCGTATGGGCCAATGCTGATACAGCCTTGTATAGCGCGTATGCCGGCAGTGCAACGCGCACCCGACAGCTGCTGGGAACAATCGATCCGTACGTTACCTATTTCACCCCGGGCGGACAAAAACACAGTGTGCGCACACGGTGGCAGTCGCTCGACAACAACAACGACAATAACCAGGGCAACTTCAGCGATCAGTATTATGGGGAATACCAGTACCAGCATCACTGGGGCGATAAAAGTGCAGGCGCGCTCACTACAACCGTTGGAACGGTGGCGATGTTTACAGAAGCACGGGGTCAGTTGTTTACCGGCGGCAATGCGGACGGACGCAATACCGCCGAGAATTACGCCGCGTATTTGCAAGCCGACAAAAAGTTTTTCGATAAGCTCAATGTTTCTGCGGGCGTTCGCTACGAGTTTTTCCGCATCAACGAAGCCAGCGATAAAAAGCCGGTGTTTCGGGCAGGGGCGAATTATGAACTGGGCCGCGCCACTTTCTTGCGCGCTTCTTATGGAC
>JBJTRD010000153.1:0-4121 GCA_046075945.1 Flavobacteriales bacterium | reverse complement strand
TATTTGTTACCGCCACCTCCGAACATTTTGGTACCAACCTGCGCGTAACCGTGACAGCCACCGTAACCAACTTTATGCGAGGAGCTGTAACCATTTTAATTCCGTTGCGGATTCTTATACAAGGAGCATTTCAATGCAGCGCGAGCTCGTCCCTTATTGCAGTCGGATCTGTTGTTTGGGTGTTAGCGATACTTGCCGCTCTATGGCTTCCCGAAACCTATGGCAAAGATCTGCAATTTGTCGAGGAGTAACTGCGTGAGCTAAATCGCTTAGTTCTTTTTGCACCTTACCACACGAGATGTCCAAGTCTTTCCATCACTTGATGCCCAATGGTGAAATAGATAATCAACCCAAAAATATCGTTGAGCGTCGTAACGAAAGGACCGGTAGCCAAGGCAGGATCAATCTTAAACCGATTCAGGGTCATGGGAATCCAGGTCCCGAAGAAACTTGCGAATAAGATGACGAAGAAAAGCGCGATACTGGCTGTGATGCACAAGGTCAGATCCATGTGAAAAAGCAAGCTCACAGCGAGTATAATAGCGGAGCAAACCAGTCCGTTGATAAGGCCCACGCGAAGTTCTTTCCATAACTTTTGCCAGAGCGTCTCATCGAGTGCACTCCTATTTGCAAGGGCCTTTACAACGAGTGCTGCAGACTGAACTCCCACATTCCCACCCATCGCCGCAATCAGCGGCATAAAGATGGCCATACCCGGATTTTCGCTGATATCGAACACGCCAATAATGTTGGCACTTATCATTCCGCCCGCCATGCCAATGAGCAACCACGGCAATCGCGCGCGTGTCAGGGTTCGCACGCTATCGCTATACTCAACATCTTCAGAGATACCGCTGGCCATTTGGTAGTCTTTGTCGGCTTCTTCGCGAATGATGTCTACTACATCGTCAATTGTAATTCGGCCCAGCAACATATCGTGCTCGTTCACAACAGGCAGCACTACCAGGTCATACTTCTCCATCACCTTCGCAACTTCTTCCAGAGGAGCGTTCACGTTTACAGTGCGCACCTTCGTTTGCTTGTAGAGGTCTTTAATGGTTGTACGCAGACTGGACAGGTTAAATAACATGTACTTCACGCTCAACGTTCCGAGCAATACTTCAGCATCATCCACCACATATATCGTGTAGATATTATCGAGGTCTTCCGCCTGTTTGCGCATTTCGCGAATAGCCTGTGTGACGGTCCAATTCTGATTCACACGAATCAATTCCGTTCCCATGATGGCCCCCGCCGTTCCTTCGGCGTAGGTCATAAGGTCGATGATGTCGCTCGCCTGTTCTTCGTCTTCCAGCAGCGCAATTACCTCTTCCTGTTTTTGCTCAGGAAGTTCGGCAATAACGTCAGCAGCATCGTCGGAATCTATATTCTCGATGAGCTCCTCTGCAATTTCTCTGCTGGTAAGACTGGAAAGTAGTTTTTCGCGAACATCCTCATCCAGCTCGAGCATGACGTCGGCAGCTTTCTCTTCATCGAGCAGCCTGTACACGTAAACGGCTTCGTCGCGCTTGAGTTCGTTGAGCAACTCGGCAATGTCTGCCGGGTGCGCATCAATGGTAGCTTGGGCTATTGCTGTGTCCTTACCGTCCGCAATCCACTCGCGGAGCTCAGAAAGCAGCTCTTTGGATAGTGAGAATTGCATAATCGAGGGTTCATTGAGGGGACGGTTGTTGTTTTTAGCGGCGCGAAGGTAATTCATTCAGTCTGAATTGCCAAGGCAAAACTTCATCGGTCGCGCTTGTCACGAAAGAAATTAGTAAGCAACGCAGCGCATTCGTCGGCCAGCACACCACCTACCACTTCACATCGCGGATGCACAATACCCTGACCATTGTCGGCATGATTGCCAAACTTGCTGAAGCCGCGCTTTTCGTCGAAGGCACCAAACACGATACGCCCCATGCGCGTGTTGTAGGCAGCACCGGCGCACATCACACAAGGCTCGAGTGTGACGTAAAGAGTGCACTCGTGGAGTGACTTGCCATTTAAAAATTCGGAAGCCGAAGTGTAGGCCTGCATTTCGGCGTGTGCAGTAAAATCGTGCAGGCGCTCCGTCAGATTGTAGCCGCGCGCTATCACCTGCCCTTTGCACACCACGATGCAGCCAATGGGTACCTCGTTGGCATCGTATGCATGCATGGCTTCACGCATGGCCATGCGCATATATTTTTCATCGATTTCAGGAGTGATTTCTTCCAATCGTTCGCAATTTAGGGGGCAAGATACATGTACTTTGGAGCGCTCGAAACGAACGATGCAGATCGGAAGCAAACAACGCATACTCGTAGCACCTCTCGACTGGGGCATGGGCCACGCCACGCGCTGTGCGCCCCTCATCGACCGTTGGCTAAGCGAAGGACACGAAGTCATATTGGCGTCGAATGGTCGAAGTGCTGCATGGCTGCAACAGCGTTACCCGCAGCTTGAAGTACTCACCGACATACCCGATTACGCCGTGACCTATCCGTCGGGCGGCAACATGAGTTTGCATTTCGCCCAACACCTCGTGCGTTTGTTGCGCGTGGTGCGAGCGGAAAACAACTGGCTGAAAAAAATTATACCGGCGCGCGGTATCGACTGCGTGTACAGCGACAATCGCTATGGGCTCTATCATGAGGGTGTGCCTTGCACGCTCATCACGCATCAGCTCTATGTTCGAGTGCCTTGGTGGGCGAAAAGTCTTGTGCATGGGATTTTAAATAGCTACTTCAAACGATTTCAAACGATTTGGGTTCCCGACTATGCAAACGGTAAGACACTGAGCGGATCACTTTCGCACGGCGGACGTTGGGATGACAAGGTACACTACATAGGCCCACTCTCCCGGCTGACTCCACTCTGGCCGACAAGCGAAGAAACCGAAACAAACAAACTGAAAGATGTGAAAGAAGCAATCGGGCAAAAGGAAGATCTTTTGCTCGGCAAAGGGAATATTTCTGAGCGGAGTCAAGGGGGTGAGATTGTTGCGCTCCTCTCGGGGCCCGAGCCCTCGCGCACTGCATTCGAACTGCAACTCCGGCAGCTGCTTGCAAATATGCAGCGTCCTGCCCTGCTCGTGCTTGGCAAACCTGATGAGCACCTCTATGAACAAAGCGGACAACTCACCCGTGTGAACCACCTGCCCGATGAAGCATTGGCCGACGCATTGCAGCGCGCACCGCTCGTCATTTGTCGATCGGGTTATAGCACGCTGATGGATCTCGATGCCATTGGCGTGCGGGCGCTGCTCGTGCCTACACCGGGACAAACCGAACAGGAATATCTGGCCCACTACCACGAGCAAAAGGGAAATCACTTCAGGGTTGAACAAAAGCATTTAACGACCGACATACTTCATTCCCTGTTATCCAACTCAGTTGAAGGTTGAAAGTTGAAGGTTGAAAGTTGGACTCCACTCCCTATAATCCTACGATCCTATCCCGGACAATCCTTCTCAGTTGAAAGTTGAAAGTTGGACTTCACTCCCTATAATCCTACAAACCTATCCCCTACAATCCTAAGACCCTCCCCTCACTATTTTTACCCCATCATGAAAAAAGTACTTTTCATAGAAAGTGTTCACGAGATACTTCATCGCACGTTGGAACAAGCAGGGTATGTGTGCGATTGTCGTTATGAAGCAACACGCGCTGAGTTGTTGCAGTGTACAGCGGAGTATGAAGGAGTGGTGGTTCGATCGCGTATCAAGATAGACCGTGAGTTTATCGATGCGGCCGTCCATTTACGCTTCATTGCACGCAGCGGCAGTGGTCTCGAAAACATCGATGTTGCGTATGCAGAAAGTAAGGGCATCGCTGTGTACAATTCGCCCGAGGGCAATCGCGATGCTGTGGGCGAGCATGCTTTGGGTATGCTTTTGACGCTGCTGAATAATCTTCGTCGGGCCGATGCCGACGTGCGCGCAGGCCGCTGGCCGCGAGAAGAAAATCGCGGGCATGAAATCGCGGGTAAAACCATAGGCATTATTGGCTACGGGTTAATGGGGAGTTCGCTTGCAGAAAAGCTGCGCGGCTTCGGTGCACGGGTCATTGCGTATGATAAATATAAGAGTGGATATAGCAATGATTTTGTGCAAGAAGTAAGTCTGCAAGAGCTTCAAC
>JBJTRD010000152.1:0-2871 GCA_046075945.1 Flavobacteriales bacterium | reverse complement strand
GGGAATTCGCTCCGAAAGTGGAGCATACTTGGCGGCACTTCGAAGAACCCTCAGTGCGCCATTTAATATTCAGGACGCCTGCACGGTGGAGCAACTGCTGGAACGGCTGGCAAATCTGCGTTATTAACAATTTTACTTCTGATTAACAGCGGGTTACAAAATATTCCTTTACAAGGGCATTTCAAAATCGTACATTCGACGGCCATTTTAAAAATTCTACACCATTGATTTCCATGATGAAACTGGGGCAGTTTCGATACAAACTGCCTGAGGAGCTGATAGCTCAGCACCCTGCCAAACACCGCGATGAAAGCCGTCTGATGATTGTTCACAAGCGATCAGGAAAAATCGAACATAAAATGTTTAAGGACGTCCTCGACTATTTTGAAGAGGGCGATGTATTGGTAAATAACAATACCCGTGTTTTCCCTGCTCGCATGCAAGGCAACAAGGAGAAAACAGGAAGCATGATTGAAGTATTCATGCTGCGTGAACTCAATGCTCAGAGCCTTTTATGGGACACTGTTGTAGATCCGGCGCGCAAGATTCGAATTGGCAACAAGCTGTATTTCGGAGAAAATGACGAACTCGTTGCAGAGGTAATAGACAATACAACCTCGCGCGGACGCACTTTACGGTTTTTATTCGATGGCACCCACGAAGAATTTAAGGCCTTGATTTATAAACTCGGTGAAACCCCTATTCCCAAGTACATCAATCGTTCGGTTCAGCCGGAGGACGAGGAGTGGTTTCAAACCATTTTCGCCAAACACGAAGGTGCTGTAGCAGCTCCGACAGCCGGTTTGCATTTCAGCCGCGAATTATTGAAACGCGCCGAAATCAAAGGCGTTCAGATGCCCGAAATCACCATGCATATTGGCCTAGGTACGTTTCGCCAGGTGGAAGTAGAGGATTTGACGAAGCACAAAATGGAGAGCGAACAGTGCATCATTCCTGAAGAAACCGCTAAAATGGTGAATACTGCCCTTCAAACGGGTCATCGCGTTTGTGCCGTCGGAAACACGGTTTTACGAGCTTTCGAGAGCAGTGTAAGCACCGATCGATTGCTTAAACCTTACGATGGCTGGGTGAGCAAATTCATTTACCCTCCTTATGAATTCAACATTGCCGATAGTCTCATCACTAATTTTCATCAACCCGAAAGCGCCTTGCTCATGTGCGTCACCGCATATGGTGGTTACGATTTGGTAATGCACGCCTATAATGAGGCCATTAAGAACAAGTATCGTTTTTGGGCTTATGGCGATGCTATGTTGATACTTACCTAATGCCCAAAAAAGGCACATGGGTGGGCTGAGATGCATACTAATACTCCTTGCTTTGACATCAGCTGCCCCCTGCGCTGTAGGTCAGTCAATCACTGCGTCATCTCTTGCACAAATTGTGATGACACAAAACGAAGAAGGTCACTGGGAGCTCAACTCCGCTTTTCAAAAGAGTGAAAACCAACGCCTGGTGGCCATAGGCCTCGACATTGCGCTGGGACTTTTTGGAGTACACCGACTTTATTTAGGGACCGATATTAAGGTTCCGATTGCGTATACTATCACGTTTGGAGGCGGTGGTGTATTGTGGCTCGTCGATTTAGCGCTGCTCGTGGCCTCACCCAGCATTGACGCATTCAAAAACAATCCACACTTTTTCATGTGGATACCGGCTCCAAATCGAACGAATTAATTACCCTACGCGTTTAATGCTGCAGCCAACCGGCTTTGTCTCTGCAGGTTTGATTTTCTTGCCGGCCGCGAGATTTTGAATTGCGTTTTTCAAGAAAGGCTCTTTTACTTTTTTACTATCGTCCACATTATCATCGATAGCACCCTTGTAAACGAGTTTCATTGCACCATCGAAAAGATAGACATGCGGAGTTGTGCGAGCGAAGAAAGCATTGGCCACTGCCGAATTTACATCAAGCAAATAGCGGCACTTAGCAAAGCCATGTTCTTCAGCGCGTGTTTTCATGCTTTTCAGGTCATCGCCCTTTTCGCGTTTGGCCTCGTTACTATTGATGAGTGCCATACCGATGTTGTTGCTTTCAGCAAGTGTCCGCAATTCATCGTAGCGGCCTTCCCAACCCTCACTTCCTTCACTACCTACCACAAATGGGCATCCATTACACGAAAAAACAACTAGGAGACCTCCCGGCTTTTTCAGATCACTCAGTGAATATTCCTTTCCGGAAATGTCCATCATCTTTACCTCAGTGGCAGGAGCGGCTGTGCCTATTGCGAGCGTTTCAGGATTTTGCGCTGCAACAAGCGACGAAAAAAGAATTGATAGAGAAAAAATAAAAGTGCGCATAAACTTGGTTTTTATTGAAAACAAACATGCACCGAAAAAGTTGGAACACAAAGCAAAAAGGCCATCCCGACGGATGACCTTTCTGCAGTGAAAACAATTAAACTATCTAATATCTCTACATGAGAAATTACATGTGTTTGAACGATAGCAGCACAGTGAAATGTTACGCTTTGCAGGCAAATAGTTTTTCACAGCTGCTTTTCAATCAGATAACATCAAAAAACTGCACGCACCTGCACACTACCTGAATGTATAATCGCAATATCCTGGGGTTTGCGGCCATTGTACTGAATGTTCAGTTGAATATTTTCCGCCACATTGCGCTGCCATGCCAATTGCCAGGTATAGTTGTATCCGGGTTGCAAACCTTCCAGCATTTCGAATGCAAGTGAATTGGTTGTGACTCCGTTGAAATCAATTCGATAAAAGTTCGCTTCAGCCCGCACACTTCCCTTCTCGGGCATATTCCAGTTGCACTCGGCACCGGCTCTTAAAACAATAGCCTTTTCAAAGGAAAGTATGTTTTGCTTATCCGTGTATTGGCCTAAC
>JBJTRD010000151.1:0-2914 GCA_046075945.1 Flavobacteriales bacterium | reverse complement strand
GGAAAGCGCGTTAGCGCGTCCATCATCATACGTTACCTGAGCGAATACTGTGGGTTGTGGCCGAGGCTAGTCGAAAGACAGCGGCCAAGCGGAGCCGAGGCCTAGTGCAGCTTAAATGTAATCTTGATGCTCCCCATCTGCTCCTTGCCGCCCGCGCTCGTGCTAAACTTCGCCTTGCGTGCAGCCTCCTCCGCCATTTTGAAAAGAGTTCCGTTCGAAGTATTTGATTTCGCAGCGTTCGCAATCGCCTTTGTTACCGCGCCATTTGCATCCACCCAAATATCGACTGTGACCGTTCCTTCGTCGGGTGCGGTGCCAGTTACTTTTGGTGTGTTGATGATGGATCTTCCGTCAAGCTTCCAGCTCATGCCCGAGCCAGAACCCGATCCCACACCATTGCCGGTGCCATTTCCACCGCCGGCACCTCCACCGCTGCCTGCGCTTCCACCTCCACCCAACACGCCGCGGCCATTGATGCTTCCGTTGGGATCGCCTTGCTGACCGGTACCCGTGGTAGTACCGCTACCACCTTTGATATTATTGAAGGCGTTGTTGAGATTATTCGAAACTTGCTGCTGTGTGGTGTTTTGCTGCGTCTCGTTGTTTCGGACTTGCGTTTCGGACTTGCGATTTTCCGACTGCTTCTTGTCGCTGATTATGGGCGCCTCTTCAGAGGAATCATCCGTAATGGCGTTTGTTTCTTCAACCGACTCAGGTGTTGGTTGTTCGACCACGGGCTCGGGCATGGGTACATATCCCACACCGTCTACCATCTCGCCAAGACCCGCCGCATCAAGCGACATTAGCCCTGTGTAGCCCAGGCCACCATTGCCGCCGCCTCCACCACCACCGCATTTCACCAAAAACAACAAGCCCACCAGCGTGGCGTGAAATAAGAGGGTGCCCGTAAGCGACCATCTGCGGTCGGTTTCAACAAGATTCGCCATAGTGTTTACTCTTCTTTAGGTTTGGTAGCAATGAACGGATTCCATCCGTTTTGCTTCAGTACAGCAAACAACTCAATTGTTTCACCCGTTGGTACGTCGCGGTCAATATTTAACACAACTTTTTTGTCGGCCGAGCTTGCCAAAATCGCCTTCAACTTGAGTTCCACCTCATCTTTCGGCACCTCATTGTTGTTCACCAAATAACGCAAATCAGACGTTATCGTAACCGTTACGGTCGACTGTGTGGGCGTGCCTGTTGAGGTCTTCGGCAAGTTCACCTGCTCTCCATTCACCGCCAGCGTACTGGCTATGATGAAGAAGATGAGAAGCATGAAGATGATGTCGGAAAGTGCCGACATCGCAGGCTCCACATGTACTTTATTTCTTCTTCCGAAATCCATGGGTTAGTGGGTTGGTTGTTCGAGAATATCCATGAACTCCACAGCATTCGCTTCCATCTTGTTCACCACCTTGTTGATGCGTGTCACCAGTGTGTTGTAACCGATGTAAGCAATCATGAATACAATAAGACCCACCGCCGATGAAATCATTTTCAAATACAATCCTTCCGAAACGGTTCCGATTTGCAAGCTGCCCGCCTCGGCAATGTCACGGAAAATGACGATTACACCGAACACAGTTCCTAAGAACCCAAATACCGGTGCGATACCCGCGATCGTTGCGAGAATCGTCACGTTGCGGTCGAGCTTGGCCGTTTCCAGTTTACCCACATTTTCAATAGCCTTCTTGATATCCTCCATGGGTTTGCCTATGCGACTAATGCCCTTCTCTATCATGCGTGCCACCGGAGTTTGCGATGTGCTGCACAAGTTGCGCGCGCTGTCGAGTTTCCCCTGACTAACATACTCCTTGATTTTCTCCATGAAGTTGGCCTCCTCCTTATCGGCGCGGCCAACCGTGAGTGTGCGTTCGATAATCACATACACGGCGATAATACTCATGATTAACTGAGGAACGTAGATGTACCAGCCCTTGATAAGTTGGTCCATGACACTAAAATTGCCCACGGGAGCGCCTACAGTTGGTGGAGTAATACCCACGCCATCCTGAATGGCGCCAAGTGATTCTTGAAGAAAAAAGAGAATGTCCATGCTTGTTTGTTTTCAGATAAAAATTTTCATGCTCCCGCAGCTCGGGCAGCCATCGCGAAAATTGCCCCTGAATCACCATGGCGTTTCAAGTGAAATGAAAACTTATTTAGGAGGGGGTGTTGATAGCCATATGAGGATTGTAGGGGTGTAGGATTGCAGGATTATAGGGAATGGCAGTCGCGCCCCTTCATATTCCGAGGTTATCAAAAGCACGAAAAACAATGGGTATTCGAACCAACATGAACACTTCTGCGAACACTACAATCCCGCAATCCTACAGCACTATAATCCTCAAAGAACATAGACCGCACAACCCGCCAAATACCCCAACAACGCCCAAGGCGCTATGTTGCGCAGATACCAGGTAAAGGTGATTTTCTCGATGCCCATCACCGCCACTCCGGCAGCACTGCCGATGATGAGAATGCTGCCACCCGTGCCGGCAGTGTAGGCCAGAAAATGCCAGAACGCGCCGTCCTGAACAAACAGATCGGCCCAAGGATCACCAACCAAAGCAGGCGATACTTCATACATACCCATGGAGGCCGCAACCAAGGGCACGTTGTCGATGATGGCCGACAACAATCCAATCGCCACATTGATGGTGTAAATATTTCCGAGGCTATCTTTTAAAAAGGCCGATAGCGCAGTCAATTGACCTGTCTCATTCAAGACGCCAACCGCTAATAATATTCCCAGGAAAAACAATACCGATGGCATATCAATCTTACGCAACGCCTGCAGTGCGCTGTACTTGCTGCGTTCCTCCATGATCTTCCGGCTGTGAATTAATTCCGTTACCATCCAGATTAATCCCAGCGAAAACATCATCCCCATAAAGGGTGGCAAGTGAGT
>JBJTRD010000150.1:0-2110 GCA_046075945.1 Flavobacteriales bacterium | reverse complement strand
CTGCGGTTGGCGTGCGCAGTATCGTTTTGGTCGAAAGCCAGGGTTGAATGAGTGCTGCGATGTCGCCGTCTTCCGGACAAATCACCACCGGACAATGCGCAAACAGATTGAGCTTTTCACCGATGAGTTGGCGCTTGCTCAAAAAGTTTTCGCTGTGTGCTGAGCCAATGGAGGTGAAGATGCCGATGGTTGGTGCGATGATTTTACTGAGCGCATCCATTTCGCCGGGCATCGAAATGCCTGCTTCAAAAAGGGCGAGCGTATGCACCGGCTCCATGTTCCAAACGGAAAGCGGAACACCCAGTTGTGAGTTGTAGCTTTTCGGACTACGCACGATGTTGAAGTCGTCGCAAAGCAATTGATTGAGCCACTCCTTCACAATGGTCTTTCCATTCGATCCTGTAATTCCGACAACCGGTATATCAAAGCGCTTGCGATGCGCTGCAGCCACTTGCTGCAACGCTGTTATACTGTTTTTGACTACAACAATATTGGCCTCCGGAATGGAAGTGTCCGGTTCTTTTTCTACAACAAAATTGCGCACGCCGGCAGCATACGCATCACCGATGTACTTGTGGCCATCGTTGCGCTCGCTGCGAATGGCGAAGAACAAACCGTCCCCCGCGTGGGTGAGTTTGCGACTGTCGATGAGCAGGCGCTCGATGCTACGAGCACCGCGCTCCTGAATCAATTGGCCATCGGTAATTTTTACTATGTCGTGAATGGAGAAGCTCATGCGTTTTCCGCTTTGTCTTCGTGCTTGCGTTGTTGCATGGCTTGTGTGAAGGCCATGCGCGAAAGGGGAACGTACGATTCCTTTTCGCCCAGTTGCACCACGGAATCACCGGGCACATGGCGGTAGCTATAGTTGGCAAGGTTGCCTGTTTGCACACAGATGGCGTGCACCTTCGTCACAAACTCTGCAATGGCCAACAAGTGAGGCATGGGGCCAAACGGCCGTCCCATATAGTCCATATCAAGACCGGCAATAATCACGCGTATGCCTTGGTTGGCGAGTTGATTGCACACCTCGGGCAAACCATCATCGAAGAATTGTGCTTCATCAATGCCGATTACTTCCACATCGCCGGTGAGGAGCAAAAGTTGCGAGGAATGATCAACCACCGTGCTTCGAATCGACGTTTGGTTGTGACTTACTACGTCTTCTTCATGGTAACGATTATCGATACGTGGCTTGAAAATTTCGACCTTCATTTTAGCGAACTCCGCTCTGCGCATGCGGCGTATGAGTTCTTCCGTTTTGCCGGAAAACATAGAGCCGCACACCACTTCTATCCACCCTTGGCGGCGACCACGATTATCGGTGTTTTCTAAAAACATCTCCTGAAGGCAACTTAGCGAGCGCAAAATAGCCACTGAATAGGCTTCGTCACCTGTCTATTTTTTGCAAAACAGGGTTTTCGGGTGTTCTTTTGCGCGTGAAATAAATCAGGATACCATGGGACGCATATTTGAAACCCGAAAGCATAAGATGTTTGCGCGCTACGATAAGATGGCAAAGGCCTTCACGCGCATCGGTAAAGACATTGTGATGGCTGTAAAAGCCGGTGGTCCCGACCCGAATAACAATCCGCGGTTGCGGCAGATTATGAACAATGCTCGCGGATTGAATATGCCGAAAGACCGCGTGGAGTCTGCGATTAAGCGCGCAAGCGACAAGGACAATTCCAACTACGAAGAAATCGTGTATGAAGGCTACGGCCCGTATGGCGTGCCGATTTTGGTAGAGGCCGCAACCGATAATCCTACACGTACCGTTGCCAACGTGCGTCTTTATTTCAACCGCTCCGGCGGCGCTCTGGGCACAAGCGGCTCACTGAGTTTTGTATTCGATCGCAAGGGTGTTTTCCGTCTCGACCCCGCCAACGTGGCCAATGCCGAAGAACTCGAGTTGGAGCTCATCGATGCGGGATTGGAATCCATGGAAGCCGACGAAAACGAAGTGGTTTTGTACACAGCGTTCACCGATTTCGGCAATATGCAGAAGGCACTGGAAGAGCGCAACATCGTTGTGAAAAAGGCCGGCCTGGAGCGTATTCCGAATTCATACGCCGAACTCAACGAAGAACAAACAGACGAAATCCTCGAG
>JBJTRD010000149.1:0-12105 GCA_046075945.1 Flavobacteriales bacterium | reverse complement strand
CATAGACAGAGAGCCTATCTCAATTCTACATTCGCACCATGAACGCCTCACGAATTCGGATTGCAGTTACAGGTGCCAATGGACAGCTTGGTCAAGAGCTGCGCGCACTCGAAAAAGCGCACTCCGAATTCGAGTTTCATTTTTTCGCGAAAGCGGATTGGGATATTGCCCTAGAATCTGTCAATGAAACCATGGTCGCAACTTTGCGCCCGGCCGTTGTCATCAATGCGGGTGCCTATACGAATGTAGAAAAAGCCGAGGAAGATTCACAGAGTGCCATGGAGGTAAACGCCCTCGGCCCCGGTTATCTTGCTTCGGCGTGCAAAGCGCACGGGGCTTTGCTCATTCACATCTCAACTGACTATGTTTTCGACGGAAAGAAAACAACACCCTACTCCGAAGAAGACGAAGTTCACCCACTCAATAAATATGGCTACAGCAAGCTGGCAGGTGAGCGTGCAATTGATGCCGCGGGTGATCGCTACTTCATTCTTCGCACCTCGTGGCTGTATAGTAGTTTCGGTCACAACTTCTATAAAACGATGCTGCGCCTGGCGTTGGAGAAGGGAAGTCTTTCGGTAGTCAACGATCAGGTAGCATCGCCCACATATGCAGCGTTTTTGGCTGCCGATATTTTGCAATTGATTTCTCTTCGTTTGATTGAACAGCGGTCCGTTCCCTATGGCATCTATCATTATACACAGTCGGGCGAAGCATCCTGGTATGACTTCGCAAAGGAAATTTTGCGTGTTCATGGTATCGAAATTCCCATCGAAGCCGTCGACAGTAAGCGGTTTCCCACAAAAGCCGTTCGTCCGGCCTATTCCAAACTTTCCACGGAACGTTGGGAAAAAAATACAGGTATCGCCATTCGAACCTGGCAAGAGGGAGTGAAGGCGTTGTGTTACAAGTTGGAAGGTGAAAGGTGAAAGGTGGGAAAGGTGTTCCTTCATCAAAGCCCAGACTTGCCCAACCTGCAAATGGCAACTATAGTTACTGGTTGAAAGTTGGAAGAGGCGCAACTTTTGGCTTAAGGAAAACTATTCCCAACCTGCAACTTGCAACTTTCAACCAGCAACCCAAAAAGTTGAATTACTCTCTTTCGAGAACACTCAAATCCTGGATGAGGGGCAACCTGACCTCGTTTGCCGAGCCTTTGAAAAAGCTGGACCTGATTTGTCGGCCGGTTTCTATATGACCCTTTATGTGTGGTGAGCGGCGACGGTAAAATTGACTGAAGATTGATTCCAGATTGGTTTCGCTCTCCCACAATTTCATCAGACAATCGACATCGAGCAGCGCATTGGTTACACCTGCGCTTGTAAATGGCAAAGCCACGTGGGCTGCATCACCAATGAGCAATACATTCCAGCGATGAAATGACGGCAGCAAATCGAAATCGGTTGTGTTCCACACATAGTTTGCAACCACCGATTCGCACGCCATAATTTCCTGCACTTCCTCGGGAAAATGATTGAGCATGCTCTTACAGTAGCCTTCTATAGCTTCTTGCGAGTCAAGTTCAACGGTGCATAAATTGACATCGAATTGCATGAACCAAATGAGCTCTTCGGAGTTGCAGGGTATGAAACCGATGGCGAGCCCTTTATCCGTGCTCAGGTATTTCGTGAAGTGATTGGGGTGGCGATTGTACAGTGTTTCGTTGTTTATAGTGCCCAATATCTCCTTCACCAAAACAGGTGTGAAAGACGTGGGGCCGAATAGAGCAGTTCGCACCGCAGACAGCGCGCCATCCGCACCAATGAAACAATCGCCATGCACTACTTCACCATTCTTAAAAGCGGCTGCGACAACTTGGTCATCGCGAAGAATGAAGTGTGAAAACTGAAGTCCATAGTGGATTACATCTTCCGGTAACTGCGACGCCAACGCAGCCATGGCTTCACAACGCTTCATACAAACCCACCCTTCGAGCGATACATGCTCGAGTAATTCATTATCCGAATTCTTTAAGAACAATTCATCAATCTTTTTTCCGGGCATCAAGTGGTAGGGATCCGTTTCCACAATTGCTTTCCAAATGCGCATCGCCTCTGAATGCAATAGAAACGCATGGCCGTTGCTGTGCGTGCGCTCCTCGCGTTCGCATACTACCACCTCATGACCTTTCTTGCGCATGGCAATCGCAAGCGATAAACCTGCAACTCCTCCTCCTATGATGACCGTCCTTTTCATGATTGCATGCAATGAGTTATTCGATCGAATGCCTGTTTGAGTATATCGTGTGAAGTAGCAAAACTAATTCGGATATGTCCATCGGCTTTGCTTCCGAACCATTTCGGCAAGCCCGGCACAACGGACACTCGCGCCTCGCGCAACCATATTTCCTGTATTTCAGACGCTGTGCGGCCGGTTTGGGTAATGTCAGCAAATGCTACGTAGCATCCCTGCGGCGCATGGCAACGCACACCCGGGAGCGTGTTTAGCGCATCGACGGTAAAATCGCGCATGATGTGCAGGTGCTTTTTAAAATGTGCCAGCCATGGTTGTGCTTCATTTAGCGCAGCCGTAGCAGCCACCTGTGCAATCACATTGCAACCGTGCACCGTACTTCTTTGGTCGGAAGCTTCCAACACCATCTCCAGCAAGAGCGCATTGGGCGACAATACGGCACCTGCGCGCAAGCCTGCCAAGCCGTATGATTTACTAAAACCGGTTACAACAATGGTTCTGCGAGCAGCGGCCGCAATAGAAGCCATGCTCACATAAGTATTGGGTTCAAAAACGATGTCGCTCCAGATTTCATCCGACAACACTATGAGATTGTGCTTTTCCGCGATGATGGCTATGCGCTCCAATTCCTGGCGAGTAAATACCTTGCCTGTCGGATTGAGCGGATTACACAAGCATATCAGTTTTGTGTTGGATGAAATGATTGCCTCCAATTGATTAAAGTCGGGAGTGGCATCGGGGGTAAGGGGCATATCCCACAAGGCAGCGCTGGCCCCAACCGATTCAACGCAATGTTTGAACAGAAAATCGACGGGATTGAATACAATAGCCTCATCGCCCTTTTGAAGAAGTGCTTTGCAAACAGCCATGATACCGAAAGCAGCGCTATCGCAAGCCATTACAGCATTGGCTTCAACCGATACTCCTTTGACGGTCGAGTAATAGTGGGCCATGGCCTCACGAAAAAACAACATGCCCTCAGCAGGGGCATACGATAGATATCGATCGTTCACATAGCGGGCAATGGCATCGGAAATTTCAGGAGCACAGGGAAAATCAGGATCTGCAGCGGTCAGCGGAATTACTCCCTCCTCCACAGCGGCCCAACGCAAGTTGAACGCACGCTGTCGAAGCAAATCCATGCGCACTTGCGAATGGTCGAAGACCGAATTCATTGCATCCGTTTTCATACTCGTGTGAAGTGCCTATAATCTACCCGTAATGTCGGGCACAGATTTTAGAAGATGGCAAATATAGTCGATTAATTTGTAACTTCTGTCGACTAATTTGATTGTTTCATGGAAAACTAGCACTCAAAGACTACTTCCTTTAGCGGTACACGAAAGCGTGGACCATAGATTCCTTCGGGAATTCGCTTGCCGCAGGTAATGACCATATTGATCTCCGCCCTTCGCGGAAGCTTGAGAAGTTTTTTCACTCGCCTACTATCGAACCCTTCGACCGGACATGTATCATGACCCTCGGCCACCATCGAAAGCATGAAAGTTTGCGCTGCAAGGGCAGCACTCTTATGTGCGACTATGCGCATATCGCTGCCGGCTACTTCACGCACCATGGGTCGGCGCAGTCCGATAAAAAAAGCGACCAGACGCTTTATCCCTCCGCGAATCCCAAAAGCATCGTTGTTGTAAAGAAGAGGCATCAACTTGCCGTAGTAGCTTAACGCACTTTGACCTTTGTATGCCGGGCGGTCGCCCAGGTTTTTTTTCACGAAATCCAAATTGCTTTTCGCACGACGACGCCATGCGTCGGGGCGCGCAACCAACACAATCATTTCCCTTGCGGTTTCGGTTGTGTTTTGTCCCATGCAATAACGCGACAACTCCTTTTTTACTTCGCGTGTGCTCACCCGATAGAACTCCCACAGTTGCATGTTGCTGCTGCTGGGCGCGAGGTGAGCGCGTTCCAAACTGCGTGTTACTGCTTGCGGATCATAATCGGTCGGATGAAACTTGCGCACGGCACGGCGCGTGTTTACAATCGCATCGAATATGGCCGAGTTATCTGTAATCATAGATTTCTTGCCCTTAGTGGGCTTGCAAAGTTACCTGCACCGGAAAGTGATCCGACAACTGGCGGCCGCTTTTCGTTTTTGGCTCATCCACATGATATTCTGAGCTCTTGGCGACACCCGTGGTGTAGATACCATCGATATGCATTTCATTTAATCCCTGCATTTGAAATGCATTAAAAGTCGATCTTCTCAATTCACCATTTGTTGCAGTGGAATAAAGCACCCCGTTGAATCCTCGAAATGCATCATCGGTTGGAGAAGCGTTGAAGTCGCCCATGACCACCACCTCATCACACTGTTTTTTAAATTCCGAAACCCACTGCGCGATTATCTGCGCACTCTTCATTCGTGCCTCTTTTCCTTGATGGTCCCAATGCGTATTGATGATGAGCCAGCGTTTGCCATTGGAAATTTGTCGGAGCGTCACAGCGGTTGCTATGCGAATACAAGCCGCATCCCATCCCTTCGACGGTTGACCGGGAGTTTCTGAAAGCCATTTCGTTTCTGCAGTATCTAATACGAATTCATTTTTCTTCCAGAATATAGGAGCGTATTCACCTTGCGTTCCACCATCGTCCCGGCCAACACCGTAATACGTGTATGCAGATTGCATAGAATCGAGATAGAGTAATTGATGGTGCAGCACTTCCTGAAATCCGATAATAGAATGTGAGCCGTCGAAAACGTATGCAGCGAGCTCTTGCTTGCGCAATGGCCAGCCATCGGGGCCATCGGCCGGATTATCGAAGCGGATGTTGTACGTGAGCACATGGATTGGCTGGGCCGCCAATTCAATTTGCACCATGAGCGGAAGTATGCAAGCGAAAAAGAATCTCATCTGCATTGCCAATAGATGAGATTGTTGGTCCCAAACTTTTCATTGAAACGTGCAACACCCGGATTGTTCGATCCCATGAAGTTTACAAGTGTTGATGAAGATTCCTGTTGCCATTTCAAGAACAAGCTATGCAACAGAAACGCCATGGGTTCGTGCGAACGAAGCGTTGGGTTCACCACATTCTGAATTAAGTAGGCGCGGCCCCGACGCAATATATAGAACTGCATGGCTACCCATTCATCATTCATTTTGACACCCACTATTAGGCCGCACATTCTTTCCGATGCCGCATTATACAAGGCTTGCATGCGCTCTCGCTGAACCGCAGGCCACGCATAGGGATGATGATTGTGCATGAACTCTCGAAATGTTGACCAATCAACATGCTCGACGAGCTGGGGATTTTCGCGCTCGGCCTTCCGTACGTTTTTGAGAAGTTCCTTCGAAGCATTCCATTCAGCATTCAAGGACAGCAATTGAACATGCTGCTGTTGCGCGTTCGGAAACTCGACTTTTGTGTGAATGCGCTTAAACCCGAAAAAAGAACGCAGCCTGGATGCCAACTGCTGTTCATCCCCTTCCATCCATTTCACATAGAGCGGTATTCGCATCATTGGGAAGAAGCCCCATTTGCGTTCTATGGGCAGTGCAAGCACATCTTCGTAATCGCCCTTCACCCACGCCTGCCACGATGGGCAAACTGCCATCCAATACCAGTATTCCGAAAAAACCTCCCGATCATACGATGCAATGCACGCATCCCATTGGGTAGCGTCGACCGATTTTGTGGGCAGTTGTTTCCATTGCGACATAAAAGCAAAGCTACAACCGAAGTTCCCTTGCGAACGATTCGCCTCGGGCAATCAGAAACCAAAGCTTCATGCTTCCTTTGTAAGAATCTCTCATCAATGAAGAGCTCTTTCTTCTCATTCCAATTTTCAGAAGTGATGGGAAGCTTCAAGCCCTGCTGTAAGCTTTCTTCTGTGCTCTTATCAAAGAAGGAGAAGAAAATAAGGGCACTTATTTGCTTTCTCAATTTTGTGCTCATTTTTCAATCAATTTTCTCATGTTAGCAGCATTGCTGTTACTCTATATGTTACTTAAGATTTATAAATGCATTGAGTATGATTGAGTTAAGACTAAATAATAGTAGCCCCGACGGGAATCGAACCCATATCAAAAGTTTAGGAAACTTCTATTCTATCCATTGAACTACGGGGCCAAATTGGGAGCGCGAATATACAATTGACGTATTCCATGTTAATATACCCGAACCAACCCCTTAAAGCAATTGCTTATTGTTTTACATTGCAGCCTAAACCAATATCATTTCCCACATGAAAAAATTACTTTTCCTGTCTTTTATGCTGATTACGCTTTGTGTCACTGCTCAAACTTCATTTGACAGCAGTATGGACGTGATTTCATACATGGATGGCAGAACCTACTACAACAGCTCCTCCGGAATGGAAATTAGTTTCGGATATGTATCCGAAATGAACACCGTCGGCATTCGGGTAAAAAACAAACACGATGCTGAATTCGCTTTCATCAACTGCGACATTACATGTTATGGAAGATACGCCGACATATATGGCATGAGCCCTGAAACAGGCGGAAATTTCGGATTCCGATTGTTTGACGGAAAAATCGTAATCGGATATGGCGAGCCAAATGCCTCCACCTACTATGAAAAATAAAAAACAACAATCTATCCTAAACAAGATGAAAAACACCCTTCTAATAACCCTGGCAATTGTCCTCTCCATGCCGGCCATGACAGCTCAGAGTTCAATAACTATGAATGGGCTTCAATTTGAATTTTACGACAAAACATCGGGTTCCAGCACAGTCATCAAGTTTACTTCCAACACACAAGCTATGTACATCATGAGCGGTGTTCTCCCTATCAGCGGCAAAAGTTACCGCGACGATTGTCCATGCAAATGCACTGTCAGCGGCACCAAGATTACCATCAATTGCGTGTGCGCTGACCGCGAGGTATACCCTGATCCTATTACCGATGCTTTTGAATTCGATAGTAAGACGAGAACCCTGACAAGCACTAGGTATAAGTACACCAACGATTCAGCACCTTCCTCAGATCTTGCATGGAAATTCCACGTTTGGAAACAAAAATGATTGGAGCATCCTCTACTCAACGAACACACAACACTACAAAATCCGTGAAACACACGGATTTTTGTTTTGAATACACCTCGAGTTAGCCCCCGTTAAACCAATGCAAATGCTTTTCGTCCAACACAGCCGCACAAATCCATCAAGACAAATGAAAAAATTTCTCGTCGCGCTATTTTTTGTTTTAACGTATTTGAGCCAACATGCCCAACCCGGCTCTTTCTACGACCAGGCAACCATCCAAACCATCGAAATCTTTTTTGCTCAAAGCAACTGGGATGCGTTGCTCGATCAGCAAGCACAATCGACGGAAGATTATATCATCGCCGACTCAGTGCGCGTCAATGGTACTGCGTTCGAACAGGTGGGAGTCAAGTACAAAGGCAATAGCTCTTACAACGCGAACAACGCCAAGAATCCGCTGCATATCGAGCTCGACAATGTTATCGAACAAGATTATCAGCACTATACTGACATCAAGCTGGGCAATGGTTTTTCTGACCCATCCTACATCCGCGAAGCGCTTTCCTACGACATTCTGAAAAACTACATGGATTGTCCGCTCAGCAATTTTGCCAACGTCTATATCAATGGTAACCTCAGGGGCCTTTACAGCAACGACGAATCCATCAACAAACATTTTCTGGGCAATCATTACTACTCGGCCGAAAGTGAATTGTTCAAGTGCAATCCTATGGGCGGCGCCGGGCCCGGTGGCGGAGGCAATCCCGATTTGGTATGGCTGGGAGCCGATAGCAGCTTGTATCAATCGCGTTATGAGTTGAAGTCAGATTACGGCTGGAATGAACTGGTGCGCCTCATCGACACACTCGCCAACAACACAGGCGCGCTGGAAAACATACTCGATGTCGACCGCGCCATCTGGATGCTGGCCTACAACAACGTGTTGGTTAATCTCGATTCGTACACAGGTAATTTCAAGCAGAATTACTACCTCTATAAAGACGTCAACGGCCGCTGGGTGCCCACCATCTGGGATTTGAATATGAGCTTCGGTGGTTTTCCGGGCAATGGACTTTCGGTGAGCGGCATGCAAAATTTGAGTCCTATTTTCAGCAACGATGCTGCACATCCTTTAATCCAAAAATTACTCGCCAATGCACGTTATCGCAAAATGTACATCGCCCATATGCGCACCATTGCCGATGAATTTTTCGACAGTGGGCTCTATCTAGATCGTGCAGACTTTTTTAGAAGCGTAATAGATGCTGCTGTGCAAATCGACCCGAATGGGTTCTATTCATACACCCAGTTTCAAAACAGCCTAACCACCAACACGACGGGCGGGGGCGGAGGCCCGGGGGGCGGCATAGCCGTGCCCGGCATTCAAGTGCTGATGGATGCGCGTAACACGTATTTGCAAGGCTCCACCGAGTTTTCGCAACAGCCACCTGTCATAAGCAATGTGCAACCCGCATCAGCACCCGTAAACTATGGAGGGCAGGCGTCCATTCAGGCATCTGTGGTAGGCGCAACATCCGTTTTCCTCGGGTTCCGCAATCACCATCCGGGGCGTTTCTTCCGAATTTCGATGTTCGACGACGGCCAGCACAACGACGGCGGCTCGGGCGATGGTGTATTTGGCACTTCGTTCCCGGTGGATGGCACACAGCCCGAGTTTTATGTGTGGGCTGAAAACGCCAATGCTGGCGCATTCTCTCCAGCCCGCGCTGAACATGAGTTTTACACCGTTGCTGTCGACGCTCAACCGCTCACCACAGGCACAGTAGTGATCAATGAAGTTCTCACAAGCAATTCCGTACAAGAAGATGAATACGGTGAGAGCAACGATTGGATTGAGTTGTTCAACACTTCGAATGCTGTTATTGACCTTGGTGGATCGCATCTTACCGATACTGTTGCCGACCCGCTTCGCTGGACGTTTCGTGAAGGCACAATGATGGCTCCGGGCGAATACCTCATCGTGTGGGCCGACGATGATGAAGAGCAATGGTTTCATCATACTAACTTCAACCTATCTTCGGTAGGCGAAACACTGTTGCTTACCGATGTTCAGGGAAATGTTATAGATGAAGTGACCTACCCGCTTCAAACACAAGATGTGAGCTACGGTAGATATCCCAATGGCAGCGGACCCTGGACCTATATGGAAACCACCTACGCTGGAATCAACTCCATGGGGTTGAACGGCATAGAAACCACTCCTGGCAACGGATTGGTTACCGCCTATCCAAACCCGACCCACTCCAATGTGGGCATTCATAGCTCCATCGGAACATTGCACCGGATTATACTGACAGATCTTCAGGGCCGCATCGCTTTATCAACTGTCTGTGGGACATCAAGGTTCGACTTTTCATTGGAGGGTTTAGATGCTGGACTTTACCTTTTGGCGGTTGAACTTACCGATGGGGCCAAAGAAACCATCCGAATTATGAAAAATTGAGCTTACATTTGCCCGATTGGTAGTGGTATATGTTTAAATAAACAAGTCCGTTTTTAAAACTTGTTTATACCTCGTTCGCCAACTTCGAGGATTTTTTGCGAACATTACCCATTAATAATTAATGTAAACGTGGTAATCACAGGCCACCTTAAAAACAAACAAATCATGCTCAGGAAAAACGCTCTCGGTTTTCTTTTGCTGCTGATGGGAATGAATATTCTAATCACTTCCTGCCAGGACGGCGACGACTCAAAAAAAACACAACCACCCGTTGAAGCCAAAGTCGATTCGCTCTCAACTGCGCAACTGAACGAGTTGAAAAAAATATTCTTCTCGATTCCCTCTCCGGCAGAAATGGCAACGCTAATAGAGGAAAAAGGGTATCAATTTGATCAGGGTCAGCTGGTGCCAACGGCCAACGTCGACAAATATGTCGGAGAAGCTCGCCAAGCCATTATGCTCGGAATCTACGGTGCAGACTTGAGCTACACTTCCATTTTTAATCAGAAGCAAGCGACTACCGAATACTTCGCGGCTTCGCAAAAGCTGGCCCGTCAGATGCAAATCGACGGAATCATTACGCCGGAGTTAATTGAGCGAATGGAGAAAAACCAGAACGACCGGGAGGCGATGCTGAACATCGTTTCTGAGGCCTATGCCGACATGAACGATTATCTGAAGGAAAAACAACGCTTCGAAATTTCTGCCCTCGTTGTGGCCGGTGGCTGGCTGGAGGCTTTGTATCTTTCTACTCTCTACTCCAATGATGGAACCAATGAAATTCGCCAGCGCATTGCTGAACAAAAATATTCGCTGAACAACTTATTGACCTACCTCGAGAAGTTTGGCGATAATGGTTCTATCAAGGAGATGAAAGCAGACTTGATTCGCCTGAAGGAAGCGTATAACCCCGTTGAAGAAAATAAAGGAAAAACAACTGCCGCGAAAGATCAGTCGGGGACAATGGTTATTGGAACTTCTACAAAAATTGTAATGGATGATGCGGCCCTACAGGCGATTACATCGATTACAAGCGAAATTCGTGCGAAATACACGGCACTCTAAATCCCAACCTAAAACGAAGCGAATATGAAACTCATAAATATCCTTTTCCCGCTGATACTGCTGATGCCGGTTATTTCGGATGCCCAGTGCAGAGCGTTTACGAAAAATCAGTGTTTACCCATATTGAACGGGTTTGTTCAAAATGACAATTACAATTCAGCTGTTCTTGCAGCAGGCGATGATGCCGAACTATTACTAACCTTCTACGGAGGTAAAGAATATCGTCTCGTTGTTTGTGCGCACCCCGTTTTAGGCAATGTGGATTATGAAATCACCGATACAAACGGAGATTTAATTTACAAGGCAAACACAAGTACCGGCAACACATTCGATTTCAAAATGGTAAACACCCAGCAATTGATTGTAAAGCTGCGTGTTCCTGAGCAGAAATCTTCTGTGACCGCTCATGAGGGGTGTGTATCGGTGATGATTGGGTCGAAAGAAGTTAATTAATTTTTTTATAGATTTTAAAAGTACAATGCCGAAGTTCTTTCGGCATTGTTCGTTTATAGCCAGCTCATGCGATGAATATCAGTTCAGGCGAAGGGTATGTAAGGTTTGGATTGTCTTATTTTCGTTACCAAGAATAATTCGATAAATACGCGTGCGCTCCCTGTTTTTTTGGTTCATCTTTCTGCTGCTTGCCACTCAAGGAATGGCCACTCACAATCGCGCGGGTGAAATAACCTACGAACATGTTGGAGGGTTTACCTATCGGGTTCGTATCACGACGTATACAAAGCAAAGTGCAATTGCCGATCGCAATTCACTCAAGATTCGATGGGGTGATGAGGGACCGAATGTAACGGAGGCCGATCTTGATAGTTTATTTCGGACAAATCAAATCCTGAATGTTGGCATCGACGTAAAGAAAAACGAATACGTCGGATTGCACACCTACAGCGGGCCGGGCACATTTGTTATTTCGGTAGAAGACCCCAATCGCAATGCCGGAGTGCTAAACATTAACAACGGTGATCCAGGAACTCCTGAAGCAGAAAAAACTTCCGTTTCGGTAATGGCCGTTTTCGCCATACGATCCACACTTGTTATACGTCCGGGCAATGGAGGGCATAACAACTCCATCAAGTTCCTCAATCCACCCATTCAAGACGCATGCATCTACCAACAGTGGATACACAACCCGGTGGCTTTCGATTCGCTTGAAGGAGATCAGCTCGTTTTCTCGTTGGTTTCATGCCTGGGGTTAAATGCTGAGCCCCTCGAAACGTGGGAGTCTCCTACGGATTATACCGACGATCCCAACGATACGTTTACCATCAATCCCGAAAATGGAGACATCACCTGGAATACACCGCTGGTTGCCGGTGAATACAACGTGGCGTTCGAGGTACGCGAATACCGCAATGGAATTTTTGTAGGATCTGTGGAGCGCGATATGCAGAT
>JBJTRD010000148.1:0-2369 GCA_046075945.1 Flavobacteriales bacterium | reverse complement strand
ATTCTTTCAGCGAAGTTGTTTTCTTCAGACTGTATTATTAAGGAAGTGCACTCAACCAGGAGGGCATTAAATCCCTGTTTTTGCGAAGTCGTGTTAGTATCAGTGCCCATCACGAAAAGAATAATTTTGTATGAATTAAATTAGTTTTGCTAAAATAGTACACGGCGAGGGAAGCACATCGTCATAACGAGCATCAAAGCTGACTCGAAATCACCTCACAATGTGAATGTAACTTGCTATGATTCCACAAAACTCAACTTTCAACACATAGTAGTAAACTCCATCGGGTAAGTCGCCCCCACCTGAGTTGTTCTGATAGTTCTCTTCTTCATACACAAGCGTGCCCCATCGATTGTAGACATACAAGTGACTCGAAGGATAGAATTGTAACTGATCGAATACGAGCGTTGCGTTGGTGCCATCGCCGTTGGGTGTAAAAATGTTGGGCGCATCAAGCGATGGAGTCACTACTTCAAATTCTTTGCAGAGTGTATCAGGACAACCCACATCGGTGAGCACTTGCAGGCACACGGTGTGGTAGCCTAAGTCCGGAATGATGTAGCTATTGATATCGCCCGATTGCGGTTGACCTCCATCGAGTGTCCAGTTCCATTGCGTGATGTTGCCGGCGCTGACCGTGCTTTGATCGACAAAGAACGTTGGGATGCCTTGCATACCCGGATTGGGAGCAATGTCGAACGCAGCTATGGGCGAAGGCATTACTTGCACGAACAGATTCAGCGTATCGGAAGGGCAGCCGTTCCAAATTGTGTTCACCTGATATTGAATGGTGCTCACGATTGTATCTGTATTCTCAGCGAGCACGGGAACTGTATACCCCGTGCCGTTGGTGCCATTGCCCGACCACGTGAGTGTGAAATCGGGCGCGCACGATTGCACAGTGATGTCTGCGGCGATGTTGCTGCACACTTGCACGGGCGATATCGCTGATGCTCGGCGCCGGTTTCAGGTTGAGTGTTTCGGCTACTAATCCACTCACCATATTACCACACGCATCGACAACCGTTGGTGGCGGAACATTGAGCGAAAAAGGTTCGGGACAAAATTCAGGGCAGCCTGGCCATTGCATATAGATATCGGTAATGTTGCCTGAAAGATCGCAGGGCTCCGACAACGCAACGATGGAGTCAGCATCCATCCAGGGGTGTGAAATAGTATAGGGCGGCACGCCGTATTTGGTACGCACTTTTCCTTCAAACGTGCATTGACTCGAGCAGATGGGCGTGCCCGAAACAGTAAACTCGAGCCCGTAGGTTTCAACAGTGCGGCCTTCTACGAAAGCCGTAAATGGCCAGAGTGTAGTGGTGGGATTGTAAAAAATGTATGCGTAGTTGCAATCGCCCGAAGGTGCATATCTACCCAGGTGCATGCGTAAGTAGAATGATTGTTCACTGCACGATGGAGCGAAGCAGCACAAGAGCGGATCCCGAAAATCGAAAAGCTCGAGGTACGCAGTTCCTGCTTGCAGCCCCGTTGGCGGATCGACTTCAAACGTGCCGCTGCTATCGCAATTGGTGCTGAAAAACATCGAGCCGTCCATCATAACTGCACCCGCCAAGGGCTCGGCCCAATAGCTTGCCGTTACAAAGCAGCCCGTCACCGTAACCTGTGCCGGAATGGTGACGAGCAAACTGTCGGCATTGTAATCGGGGATGTAACATGAAAGCATTACGTTGTCGCCGAAGGCCGATGTTGGTCCAATGATGAGCGGGTCGATGGTAACGGGGTACGTACGCTCCGCTTCATGCAGCCAGCTGTTGGGCACGTGAAGCGAAAGTTGAATGTGCTTGTTTTCAATTGTCCAGCTGTAAACGGAAGTGATGCGTGAAGAAGTACGCTCCCAGCTTTCTGCTGCGTCGTAGCACATGGCAGGCATCATGGAGGCGATATGATTTTTTTGTTTATCGAAAAAATGAATGGGCCCCAACCAGTGACCATTCTCCCATCGACCCTCTGTGGAGATCGTTTCAATGGACACATCCGTTTTGAAGTTCAAGCTTTCGGTGAAGGTTGTGTAAGCGTCATCATCCGAAGGAGCATCGGCGAGCACATAGTTGTACTTCACGGCATTTTCGTAGGTCTTGATTTCTTTTGAAACGCCCGTGATTTGTGATTTTGCGAAAAATGCGCCTGCATCTGTTGGTGAGCAATTGAAGCGCAGCTGAACCTCATTCATGCTGCAATTACTTCCAAGTTGCATTTCGAAAGCTTGCTGAAAATCGAGCGAGAACGAGCCATTGCTGTTGATGCGCACCGGGTGGGGTTGTTGAGTCGCTTCCCATCCACCGTTGTTGAACGCACTGTGCGCATCGATGCGCTGCCATGCATTGTTTTTTAGAAAGTGAATG
>JBJTRD010000147.1:0-4972 GCA_046075945.1 Flavobacteriales bacterium | reverse complement strand
CTTCACTTCCACTTCGTACTGGCCGTTGTTCGTGTTGGCAGCAATCAACTCCTTTGTCTTAGCTGCCAGCGCCTTGTCGCGGTCGGCCTCAGCCATTCCATCGTTCACGGCAGAGAGCATCTGTTGTGTTACATCGTCGATGCGAACCAGAAATGAAATCTTGAAATCGGCAATCGGTAACTCTTCTGCCAGACTCTTCGCGCAAAATCCGTTCGCCAATAAATTATTCTGAACCGTCGAAAGCGTCTGAATAGCGTCGTAGCCGCAGTGGTGATTGGTGAAAATCAATCCCTGGCTGCTTACTACTTCACCGGTGCACTGACCATAATTCAAACGCACAATGGCATCTTTCAATGATGCGGTATTGATGCTATAAATTTCTTCCTTGGTAAGGTTCAAACCCAGGCCCTTCATTTCGGCCTCGTTCATTCGATTGAGCAGACTAACCAGCCACATGCCCTCATTGGCCCACAGCGAAAGGGGCATCAGCGAAAGCAGCAGCGCTGCGATGTAGATTGTTTTTTTCATGATTCTAAATTATATCTGTTATTTGTTGTGGTTATTCTCGTTATCATTTATTCGAACCCAGCGGTTGCCATTGCTGATGCTCTATAAGAGTATCCAATTCTGCATAGATGCGTTGAAGTGAAGCAGGCCCCTTATAGCGATTCAATACCCGATATAGTCGTCCATCGTGTGCGATGCCGGTTATAATATTGGGTAAGTCGTGCACTCGGTCATTGTCGTAAACAGTATTCATCTGGAAGTAACCAATCTCTGCGGCTTTCGCAAGCACATGTTCTATATCGCTGAATTTCGTGATTGCATAAAAACTTCCAATCCGATCGACGTGATTTTTACCAATGTAAATAGCCCGACCATCCTTCATCACGGTGAGCTCGAAAATCGGGCACATGCCAAAACAAGCACCGCGCGAATAGTACAGCATGGTATCTGTCATAGCCACAGGAGCTATCGCAACCGCAGGAGTGTCTGCAACTGCAGTAGCCTGCACCTGAGGAACAGCGGAAGTCTCCACGCGATTTCTATTGCAAGCGAGTACAAGCAATGACAACACGATTATGATATAAAAACGCTTCATTTCTTCTTTCCCTGCTGAGCCAGTTTTTGTCGCTGTGCCTTTTGTGCATCTTCCAGTCGCTGCATAAAACCACTCTTGGTTTGAGGCTTTTTCTTGTTCTCGTCGATCTTAGCTCGAATGGCATTCTCATCAATGAAATACTTCTTGATAGCCCACATCTGACCGATGCTCACCATGTTGGCCATGAAGTAATATAAACTCAATCCGGATGGTTGGTTGTTGAAGAAGAACAACATCATCACCGTGAAAATATTCATCATCACGGTCATGTTCGGCATACCGGGCTGCTGCGCCATTTGCGGCTGGCTTCCCATACTCAATTTTGAATAGAAGAAAGTAGAAATACACATCATGATAGTGAATCCGCTGACGTGGTTTCCGTAGATAGAACTCAAGATAGGTATTTGCTGATCCCAACTTAAAATGCTGTCGTATGCCGCCAAGTCGTCGGCCCATAAAAAGCTCTTTCCGCGCAATACAATTTCGGCAGGAAAAAAGCGGAACATCGCGTAAAGGATCGGCATCTGGAGAAGCACCGGAATACATCCGGCGAACGGATTAACTCCTGTTTGCTTGTAAAGTGCCATGGTCGCTGTTTGCTTGGCCATCGCATCCTTTCCTTCATACTTCTTATTTATCTCTTCTATCTCGGGCTTCAAAACGCGCATCTTGGCACTGCTCAGAAAATTCTTCCAGGTAATAGGGAAAAGAACCGTTTTAATACTCAGCGTAACCAACAAGATGATGAGACCCCAGCTACCAATGAACGATGAGAAAAACCAAAACAGCGGACGAACGCAATAGCGGTTAACGGTGCCGATTATGCTCCATCCATAATCAATTACGCGATCAATTTCTTCTGTATTGAGTTTCGTTAATTCCTTGTAGTCGTTCGGACCGAAATAGAAAGTCATTTCACCAAATGCATTCTCACCGCCCTTCATAGCGAGTAACAACTTTGACTGATACAATTTTGTGTGAAGGCTATCTTGAGGCACATTGACCTGCATATAGGATCCCTTCTCAAAACCATCCTTAGCAATAACGGCTGCTGAGAAATAGTCTTGCTTATACGCTACCCACTGAACGGTCGCTTCCGAGGTATAACTGTCGTCGTCCGATTCACTCAAATAATCCCGGTCCTCCTCTCCTTCACGGTAGTAGACAGAGCAGCGTGAGCGCTCAGCCGACAATCCCTTCTCATTATTCATCCCGGCCACATACCACTCGAGTTGTAGCGGCTTAGAACTCATTTCAAGTTCATTGCCCAGGCCGTTGGCATTCACTTTCACATCCACCGCATACGCATCGGGCTGCAGGGTATAAATCAAATCGAGGTATTTGGCCGGGTCCTGAGAACGCAGTCGCATAGTAAGTGTACCGGCATTTTGTGAAGCATCTACCTCGGCGGCACTCGGTTCGAAGAAAAACTCGTCGGAAGCAAACTCACCTTTACCGGCAACATGAAGTTTCAACTTCATCGATGAATACGCCTCGCTCCACAGTCGAATATTTTCCTTCGATGTGTAGTTTTTATAATCACCGAGCAATTCAGCAGAAGAGAACAGTCCTCCCTTTGAGGAAAGGGTCAACTTGACCTTAGAGTTTCGAAGCACTACCGACGCAGCCTCACCCTCTGCTGAAGGTGCCAGAAGACCGTACTTTCCAATCTGTTGCTGGCTTGCCATCACTTGCTGAAGTGAATCGCTCACGGATGTATCCGCAACGGCTGCCTGCGGTTCAGGAGCTACCGGAGCAAGAGTTTGCTGGGCAGCTGTGCTATCGAGCTGGGCCTGTTGCTCCTGTCGGGTTTTTTCCTGTTCATTGGCCTGGTACCACGAAAAGCCCAGCAACAATAAAATCATCAGCGTAAAGCCAATCGCGGTGTTTTTGTCAAATTTCATAATCGGTCTAAAAGGCCGCCAAAAGTCGCTACGAATCGGGCAAATCGAAAATATTTTTTCGGAAAAAGGCAGATCGATTTTACATGGAGCGATATGGTGTAATCCGCTGCATTTTTGCGCTCATGAAAATGCGTACAGCGCTACTGCTTATGGCTTCGTTGCTGTTGCTGCTTGTCCAATTAGCAACAGGCAGTGTTTCTGTGCCCATGCCGCAGTTGCTCGAAGCGTTGCTGCTGAAACCGGAGGCTGATGCCACGCATTGCACCATCCTGTGGGATTCCCGAATTCCGCGCACGCTAGCTGCCATGATAGCAGGCGCATCGCTTTCCTGGAGCGGCATGCTCATGCAAACGCTTTTCAGGAATCCCCTTGCAGGCCCTTCCATGCTAGGTGTTAGTTCGGGCGCAAGTTTGGGTGTGGCCCTGCTCGTGCTGGGCAGCGGCGGTGCCTTGGGTTTAGCGGGTATTTCAGGCTATGTAAGTATTTCCATTGCTGCGTTTACAGGTGCATTTCTATTGCTTGCACTGGTGCTCCTGGTAGCACGTCGATTTGCGGATGAGTCCACCCTGCTGATCTTCGGTATCATGCTCACCTTCTTCACTTCGGCTGTAGTCGACGCACTACAATCGCGCGCCGGAAGTGAAGCATTGCGATCTTACATTACCTGGGGAATGGGCAACTTCGGCGATTGTAATTTCACGGAAATCATCTTTTTGCTGGTTGCACTCCTGGCAGGTCTTGGTCTTTCCATTCGATTCCTGCCCGCACTCAACCTCATGTTGCTGGGCGAAACGTACGCGCAGACGATGGGAGTGGATGTACGTACTGTTCGGATTTCTATGATGATTGCAACCGGTATTCTCGCCGGTTGCGTAACAGCTTTCTGCGGGCCCGTCGCTTTTATCGGACTGGCAGTGCCACACCTATCCCGCTGGCTCACACAAACGGCTGATCACCGCAACAACCTGCTCACCACCCTATGGCTGGGTGCTGTTACTGCTCTATTCTGCGATTGGCTGAGCAGAATGACAGCCCTGCCGCTCAACACTATTGCCTCGGCGTTGGGCGCTCCCTTCGTGATTGCGCTCGTCATTCGATGGAAACGATTTAGCCCTATGATATGAGCACCACATCCCAATTGCACATTCAAAACCTGGCTTTTTCGTACGCCGAAAAGGAACTCTTTTCCAACGTCCATTTTTCGGTCAGTGCCGGCACGATTGCCTCCATTCAAGGAAGAAATGGAACCGGTAAAAGCACCTTGCTCAAGTGCATTGCCGGACTTCTTCAGCCAAACGAGGGCTCAATAACGGTTGGTGAAACACACCTCAACGCGCTTCAACCACTCGCCCGCTCACGGTACATTGGCACGTTGTGGACCGATCGCTCACGTTTGCCGGGCTTCACACTTCGCGAATTGGTGCACATGGGAACCTTCAACGCTCAACAATCTTCCTCCACTGCGGAACGAAAAGCAACCACTGAGGCCAGTCTTTCAGCACTCGATTTATGTTCACTTGCCGACCGGCCTTTACACAAGCTCAGCGATGGCGAACTTCAAAAGGGAATGATCGCACGGGCACTGGCCCAACAACCGGCGTTCTTACTGCTCGATGAACCAACTACGTATTTGGACTACATAGCCAAAGAAGAACTGATGCAAACCTTGCAACATGTCTGCAAGTCGACGCACATAGGCATCCTCTTTACCTCACACGATCTGGAAATAATTCGCTCCTACGCCACTCATCCATTCGAATTGGCAAACTGCGCTCTTCGCCCCCTTTAGGGATGCCATTTCACCTTGCTTAAAGGTCAAAACTGATTACTTTCGTCCCCCAAACTTTTGCGCTATGAATATTACCGTTGTTGGATCGGGCTATGTGGGCCTTGTTACAGGAACTTGCTTTGCAGAAACAGGCAACAATGTGACCTGTGTAGACATTGACGCCTCCAAAGTGGAGCG
>JBJTRD010000146.1:0-17838 GCA_046075945.1 Flavobacteriales bacterium | reverse complement strand
TGCAGAAGGTGCTCAAGGTTCATTGCTCGACATCGACTTCGGAACGTATCCGTTTGTGACATCTTCCAACACGGTAGCTGCCGGTGCCTGCACAGGACTGGGCATTGCGCCGAACCGCATAGGTGAGGTGATCGGAATTTTCAAGGCATACACTACCCGCGTTGGCGGAGGTCCTTTTCCAACCGAATTGAACGACGCTACCGGTGAGGCTATGCGAAAAGTGGGTAATGAGTTTGGCTCAACAACAGGGCGCGCCCGTCGTTGCGGCTGGATTGACCTTCCTGCGATGCGTTATGCATGCATGATAAACGGAGTTACGCAACTCATCATGATGAAAGCCGATGTGCTCAGTCAGTTCGACACGATTCGCGTATGTACTCACTACGCCACCGCGCAAGGGAACACGACCGATTTACCCTTTGATATTTCACCATCACTCGTGCAGCCGGTATATGAGGATCTGAAAGGTTGGGGCGTAGATCTCACTGCGATGCGTGAAGAGCTGAACTTGCCGACCGAGCTCACCGAGTACATTGCATACCTCGAAGAGCAGCTGGAAACGCCTATCACAGTGGTGAGCGTCGGGCCCGATCGTAAGCAAACCATCGAACGCACTCGGGCAATAGCGTAAGCCAATGTGCGTTGCTACCGGGTTCTTCTATAGAATATCGCGCATGCAGTATTGTCGATTCATAGCACTTGCATCTGTCTTATTGCTTTCGCAGTGTCTCTTTTCACAGGGCAATGCGCGCAAGGTGAATCTTATTCATACCGATGAATTGCGATACGATAAGAAGATGGTAGATGCACAGCGATTGATTGGCAATGTTCATCTGCAAACGGAAGGCACTTCATTTTTTTGCGACAGCGCCTATCTTTTCGCCAACGATAACTTCGATGCGTTCAGTAAGATTCGAATTGTAGAAGCATCGGGCAGCACGGTCAACGCCGATTATCTGCACTTCGATAAGTCCACCAATACGGCAACCTTGACAGGGAATGTGGTTTTGCGCGATCGTGATATGACACTGACCTCAAACGATCTCACCTATCTGGTTAAGGAGGAAATTGCGCGGTATCATTCCGGTGGCCGCATCGTCTCTGCAACGAATCGCAATACGCTCACTAGCCGACAAGGAACGTATAATGGCAAAACGGAAGTGTTTTATTTCAAACGCGATGTAGTGCTCAAGAATCCCTCATACACCGTTCGAAGCGATACGATGCATTACAAAAGCGCATCGGAGGTAACATTGTTTTTCGGACCAACGACTATCGACGGCGACAGTGTTTCTATTTATTGCGAGAACGGCTATTACGATTCGCGCAAGGATGAATCGCGGTTTGGAAAGCATGCGCGTGTTCGAGACCGTTCAACCTACTTGAACGGTGACAGCATTTACTACAACGGAAAGTTGGGGGTTGGTGAAGTGTTTCGCAATGTTCACATACGCGATACTACACAGACATTTGAGATCATGGGCAACTATGGCAGGCATGTCGAAGAGCCGGAGTTGAGTTTTGTGACCGGTCGTGCATTACTGATTGAAATTGTTGATGCGGACACCCTGTTCATGCACGCCGATACGCTCAAGGCAATGCCCGATACGTCGGGAAATCAAATGGTGTATGCCTACCACGGTGTGCGATTGTTCAAGAGTAATTTTCAGGGCATGTGCGACTCGTTGGTGTATTACCAGCAGGATAGTTTGTTGTGGATGTACAAAGAACCCATTTTATGGAGTGCACAAAACCAAGTAACAGGCGATACACTGAAACTGGCTATGAGCAATCAATCGCTTGAAACAGCATGGGTGCTCGGCCATGCGTTCATTGTTTCAGATGCAGAAGCCAATGATAGTCTGCAAGGCCCGGAAGTTTATTTCAATCAGATAAAGGGTAAAAATGCTACGGCACATTTTGCATCGAATGAGTTGCAATCGGTGAATGTCGAAGGCAATGGCGAGCTAGTGTATTATCCGACCGATGATAAAAATGAGAAGCCTCAGCCCATGGGCACCAATCAAGGGGAATGCTCTTCCATTTTGATGCGCTTTAAAGAAGGTGAGTTGGCATCGCTGCGTATGGATGGACAACCCACGTCGGTATTTAAATCGAACCGATTTGCAGGTAAAGAGCCGCTGCTATTGCGCGATTTTAGCTGGCAGCGCGACAAACGTCCGAAAGATCGTTACAACATTTTCGCGGAGTAATCAGAATCGGTGGCTATAACCGATGCTGAATGCTCTTCCGGGACTCATGCGACTGAACGTTTGCGGTGTTGCTTCAAAACTCCGGTAGTTGTATTCCCAGGAGTCATTCAACAGGTTGCTGATTCGGAAGTCGATGGAACGTTGTTTTTCTGCTCCAAACTTTTTCGATACGCTGAAGTTCAAGCTGTGAAATGATTCGAAGTAAATATCCGGAAATAATCCGGCGCCCACTATGTAGAGCGTTGGACCTTTCACATTGTAAAACAACCCTGCATCGACTCCCAGACTGTCGCTGGTATAAGTAAATCCGGCATTAATCACGTACGGTGATTGACCGGCCATTTCACGCTTGTTTTCGATGTTCTGTCCCGCCTTTTCGTATTGCTTGCGCGAATTGAATTCCAGTTCTGTCATTTCAATTTGTGATTGCACCATGGTCACGTTCACATTGAGCAATAGTTTTTTCAACGATGGTGAAATGAAGCTCAGATTTTTACGCGCCTCCAGTTCGACCCCCAGCAACTGTCCGTCGCCTACGTTGCGGGGCTGAAACTCTGTGCTGGTTTGTTGCTCGGGAATACGCACCATTTCAATGGGCTTATCAAATTTTTTGTAGAAGGCACTTACAGAAAACATTTGTCCGTCTTCCCGAAACGATTCCCATCGGAGATCGAGGTTATCGATGCGTGTTTCCACCAGGTTCCCATCCCAGTTTCCATAGGTGAAGAGGCTTCCGTTGAAAATACGGTTGGTGATGGGGTCGAGAATTTGCGCGTAGGAAAGTTCTTTAAATGAAGGGCGAGCAATTGTTTTAGTATATGAGGCGCGAATATTTTGTCGGTCGTTGGCGGAGTAAATAATATTCAGCGATGGGAAGAAATCGAGCGCATCAAGTACCTTCTCATTATCGAGGTTGTTCCCATTGAGAGTGTCGCCGCTGGCCCAGCGCTGATCGCGTCCGGTATGACGTTGTACGTATTTCTCGGCGCGCACGCCAACGATGGTTCTCCATCGCTTGTTGAAGCGTAGATCGTTCGATGCGTAACCGGCAGTATTACTCACGTTGCTGCTATATGCATTCGGGTTGGGATAGTTGTTGCCCGATTGATAATAGATGTTGTTGTTTTCGCTCGGAAAAATATTTTCCGGTTTCAACACTTCATTGGGTGATGGGTTGGGCCAGTCTTGCGAACCAAAGAACTGAATATCGAAAAACAAGATTTCATAGTTGCGCTGTTTCAAAACCTGCGATGCACCAAATTTTAGCTTGCCTTCCTGTTCGCCGAATGCATATGTTTTGGTGAGGTCTATGCGGCCGTGCGCGTTCAATTCTTCCAACGAACGCCAGATGCGGGCAGGGTTTCCACCGGCACCGGCACTGAAGAGTGTGTCGGAAGTTTCGAGTGTGAAAGCAGTTCTACGAATATCCGGATCGCTGTTCGAGCTTCGAGTGCCGGAAACGCGCCAGTCGATGTCCCACTTTTTTTCCTGCAACACGTGAGTACCGGAGAGAAGCACATTGGTGAGGGAGCGTTGATTGTATTCCAGATTGTCGGAGGCGGCGATATAGCCTGATTGTCCAACGGCTTCTCCGTTGTTTTCAATGCGGAATTGCGCGGCTCTGCTTTCTCCGTTTTGCAGGTGCATCGCCGTAAGCCTGTATTTCGTGAATTGTGTTTTGTAAGCCAGTCCGCCCAGAAGCCCTATTAGCACGCTACGCTCTCCTAGTTGCCCGGATTGTGTTGTGGCATAGGTCATCTCATAGTCTGTTGAGTCGATTCTGCGTTGATACTCTCCATATTGAACATCATCGTAGAATCGATAGTCGTTTTTGTAAGATGCAGAAAACAAATAACCCAATTTGCGGGTGGTTGAATTTTCTTTTCCTAAATCCAGTTGATTACCGAAGCTGACAGATGCGCTGTAATCGGCGAGGCTGGTCGATTTTTTAGCGCCTAGTTGTGGGTTGAAACTCATAACAAAATCTCTCACTTCTTCATCGGTAGCGCTGCCAATGGGTGTTGGAATAACCGGCTTGCCGGCGCCTGCGGGCAAAGCGCGCGTGCCGTCATCGAAGCCCAGAAAATCCGTCTTGCCTCCATCGTATGTAAGGTAGTTATTGTTGAAGTGCATGGCAGGATTGAAGGAGGTTGAGACACCTACATTGAAAATTCGCTTTTCCGGAAACGATTTTGTTTCGACATTGAGTAAACCACCGGTAAAATCTGCAGGTTGATCGGCGGTAAAATTTTTAGCCACCACGATGTTGTCGATAAGATTGGTGGGGAAAATATCCATCTGCAAACTATTGCGATCGGGATCGAGGCCCGGTATTTCTGTTTGGTTGAGCGTCGTTTTTGTGTAGCGGTCACCAAGTCCACGCACATATACATACTTTCCATCTTCAACGGAAACACCGGTAACGCGCTTGGCCGCTTCTACCGCTGTTGCATCGCCAACCTTCTTGAATTGTGCAGACGAAATTCCGTCGAGCAATGCATCAGAATTTTTCTTCATGTTCATGAGTGAAATTTCCGAGGTGCGAATGGCTTCTGCGGAAATCACTATTTCTTTTAGCTCCGCATCTTTCTGGCTGAGCAGAATGGGTTCCAGATTATTGACTTCACCGGCTTTGATGAGAACGTTTTGGATAAGATACGGAGCGTACGAAACAAACGCAATTTGAATGGTGTATGTACCTGCAGGCAAATCAAGCGAGAAGTTGCCATCGAGATCCGTTACGGTTCCCAAGGTGGTACCCTCGGCAGTTACAAATGCACCTATTAATGTTTCGGAAGTTTCCCGATCGCTTACCGACCCACGGACGGTTCCTTTTTGAGCTGTTAATGTGGAGCTAACAATGAAAAAACTCAGTAGAAAGAAATGGTGTTTGAACATGATGGTTTTTAAATGACGAACAGACATCCTCTTTCGGGAATGTCTGTTCGATTGAGTTTATGAACTTAAATCGTGATAAATAGCCGTAGCGTATGGTGCTTACAGACCGCTCATGGCGCCGCTTTGTGCGGTCCATGTCCAGCCCAGTGAGCTAACGGTTGCTTGCGATGTTGTGCCCGCGGTTACACCGGCAGGAACGGCACCATTTACGTGATTGGGCAAGCTGTCGGGCAATACATTGAACTGGATATTTTCGAATGTTACGCCCGCGGCCGTCACGTTGTTGATGCGTTGTGTGCCCACGATGTCGGTAAAGAACAGATTGCTCAAAGCCACAATGGAATTGTTGTCTACATTAATAAGATCAACACACTCACGGCCATCGAAAGATGCCTTGATGCTGCCATTGCTGATGGAATGGCCTCCGATAGCAGAACCTTCAGGACCGTCGAGTTCGAAGCTGTGACCAATAGCACCAACTACTACGAAGTTGTTCAACGATCCGCTCCAGGCCTGATCCGTGTCGATACCATCATCACCACAATTCCAGACAACAGCGTTCGATACATTCACAGTACCACCAAACCATTCGATACCATCGTCTTGGTTACCTACGATTTCAACGTTCTCGATAGTGGTGCCATTACCAACACCCCCTAAAGTAAGTCCATTGATTTCATTGCCCGATCCGATGTTCGCTCCACCATGACGAATGGAGATGTAGCGGATAGTACCTGAGTTATCGTTGGCAACGTTGCCACCATACAGTCCGTTGGGATCGGAAGTGGGGATTCCCTCGATTTGAACCTCACTTACATCGCCCACGTCGTTCGACGCAGAGATGGGGGCTTTGCCCAGAATGATAACACCACCCCAAAGACCATTTACGGTAGATTCCAGGTTAGGGCTTGCGAAATTGCCGGCGGCCATATCAGCATAGTCGATTTCGTCGGCTACTGATGTGAAGATGATAGGAGAGGTTGCAGTTCCGTTAGCATTCAGTTTACCACCACGAGCGATAAGAAGCGCGGTTGCGTTGGCTCCAGTGCCCGCTTCACCTTTGATGATGGTACCCGCTTCAATAGTGAGTGTTGCGCCATTGGTAACGGTAATACGTCCGGCCAATTGATAGATAGTTCCTGCTTCCCATGTGGTGTTCGCAGAAATGTTGGAGGTTACTACGACTGTTCCCGGAGTCTCCACAGGTGGAGGTACTACGTCATCATCTTCTTTGTCTTTCTTGCAAGACGTCAAAACCACAGAGGCTCCAAAGAACCACATGGCGATAAACTTGAGGTGTTTCATTTTTTAATAGGTGTTTGATTTGCGCTGCAAAGCAATTTTCACCGTACCCGAAGAGTGTTACACCTGTCTTAAGAAATTCCTGCGATAGATTAAGAAAACGTCACCAAAGATTAAGAATGTTAAGTGACATGGGTGGATTTATTTGTTTTTGAGGTAGTTATCTATTTCCTGCCTCAATTGTTCCAACTCTTTTTTAGAAAATTCAGCATCGCTTTCTTTCCGTTCAATCATGGAGAAGCTTACATAGCGTTTTGGATTCAGCCGAATGTCATTGAGAAGTATTTCGAGACTCTGTGAAGCTTGCATGACTTGCGTGTGGAGAGAATCGGTTTGAATCAGCTTGCCTAAGCTTCCATCTCCTTTGTTGATTTGATCTGTAATTTGATTGACTCCTTTTAATGCGCTATTGACCTGTTTTAGGGTTGCTGTTAAATTGAGCTTTGCAAGTGTATCGGTTATACTCGAAGCATTTTGAATGACATGGGAAAGTTCATCGTTGTTGGCGCGCAGGTTAGCAGCAATCGCATCAACATTCTGGAAGATCGAATTGATTTTTCCTTTGTTGGTTGAAAGTATGCCGTTCAATTCACCCGACGTTTGCTCCAGGTTGGAAATTGTATTTTTCAGATCCTGAAAAACAGAACTTAAATCTTGCGTTTGCTCTGTGCTGAGCACCTTGCGAATGTTGGTTATGAGTGAATCCACACTTGCAAAGAGCTGCGAAGATTTTTGCTTGAGCGGTTCTATTTCTTGCTTTACACTTTCGGCTAATCCAAGTGACAGACTCGTTTGAAGCGTATCGTCATCAGAGGCTAGTTCCTCGCTGCTTCCTAACAGTACTTGAATGGCTTTTCCTCCAAATAAATCGGCATCATAAATTTCAAGTTTGGTGTCTTTGGGAATCCGGAGATTATCATCGCGCAGCAGCACTTCAACGACAATATTGCCGCTGCCATTTTCATGGAGGTGAACGGCCCTCACTATGCCGATTTTGTAGCCGTTTAAGATGACGGGATTGGACGTTTGAAGGCCTGCGGCATTTGCATACACACCGTAAAACTTCTGCTGTTTCTCAAAGAGATTTACGCCCTTTAGATAACTCAACCCGAAGTAGAGTAAAACGAGCGATGCCAGAACGACTACTCCAATCAAGAATTCGCGTCTTACTATCATTTTTTCTGAGTTAGGTTCACGGCTTTTGCAAGGTCAATACGCACATCGTCTTCGAAGGCAACGATGAATGCATCCTTGAAACCGAATTCAACGAGTTTGTCACGAATCAATTTCGCCTCTTCGTATTTGTCTGTCGTTCCCGAAAGGTATTTGTACACCCCGTTGTGTGTGTATTCTTCTACATTGTTGATACCCTTGAATATCGCATCCGTTGTTTTCAGTGATTTGGCAGAGGTCAAAATCTGTATTTGAAACTTTACACCCTTCGAAATAATCTTACTCGGCACATCGGAAGGCTTGTTGATGACTAGTCCTGTTGGATTATTCTCATTCTTCGTGTCGGTCGATGTTTCAGGTTGCGCTTTGTGTTGGGTCGAAGCAGAGTTGTCGGCCTTTTCAACCGGTTTTGTTTCTGTTTTCGCGGGCGCATTTTCGGTTTGAGTCGTTTTGCTGACAACCGGTGGCTGTGCTGGCTGTTTTTTTTCAGGTTCCTGTTTTGAATCTGTTGCAGCCGAGGTTGTTTTCTTTTCGGTCTTGCCTGCTGTTATCTCCGGAACCTTCACGGGCTCATCGACCGGAGGTTTAGCCGATGGCGATTCTTTTTCTTTGAAATCTCGAAACGCCCGATAGATTGCCGAGGCCATGTATGTTTTCCCTTCATCGCTGTGCAGGAAGTCTTCTTCGTCGGCATTGGTAAGGAAGCCAAGTTCTACCAAAATGCTGGGCATATTGGTGAAACTGATAACATAATAACCGGCCTGCTTCACACCGCGGTCTTTTCTGCCAACACGTGTGCGGAATTGGTCCTGCACATTTTTGGCGAGATTGATACTCTTGTCCAGAAATGCATTTTCACGCATGTTCATGATGATGTAGGTATCCGGATTTTTTGGATCGAAGCCTTTGTAATTTTTTTCGTGATCTTTTTCAAGGTAAATGGATGCATTTTCACGCATGGCTGTTCTCAAGCTTTCTTCCGATTTGTGCAGCCCCATCACAAAGGTCTCTGCGCCAAATGCGCCCTTGTTGTCGTTGGCGTTGCAGTGTATCGAAATAAACAAATCGGCCAGCGACTCATTGGCGATTTCTACACGACGGGCCAGGGTTGGGAAAACGTCGGTTTTTCTTGTGTAGACAATCTTGACGTCGGGGTAGTGTATTCGAATGTATTCGCCCACGATGAGCGCCACATCCAGTGAAACATCCTTCTCTGTTTTCAGCAATCGGCCGGTTCCCAAATTGCCGGGGTCGCTGCCACCATGGCCGGGATCAATAACAACGGTGAACTTCTTTTCCTCAACCGTTGACGGCAATGTGTACGACATTAAAATAACACCGCATACAAGAAACAACAAGGCAACACGTTTACGCCGTGCGCCTTTTACCCGAGGGGTGCCTATGTTACTGTGGTCGTTATTCATAGCTTTGAGCCGAATTTTCACAATTTACAAAATTATTTTTTCCCATTGAGGTCCCGGTCGCTGTTTGGTTGTCTTTTCACCTTGCTCTTGTTGATAATGGCTCGGCTGAACAACCTGTGCGCGCAGATTTCCGATGTGCCTGCAATGAACGCCATAAATGCCGACACTATTGCCCCGGCCGACGATCTTGGATTGGAATTCCCGGTCGACTATCGCGCGGAAGATTCTACGCTGGTGGATGTAATTAACGAACGGATCTTACTCTACGGAAAGGCCCGTGTAACCTATGGATCCATGGAAGTAACGGGCGATTTCATCACGTTCTCATTGAGCGATTTTACAGCGCGCGCGGTCGGTAAGCGCGATAGTCTGGGTAAAATTGTAGAACGGGCCAATTTCAAGGATGGTGACACGCAATTCAACGAAGACTCGCTGGCGTACAATTTTAAAACGAAACGAGGAGTAAGCTATGGAGTGCGCACGGAGCAGGGCGAAGCGCATTTGCTGTCGGCTGTTTCTAAGAAGGCCGCCAATAATTGGCTGTCGGTTGGCAATGGTAAGCTCACCACTTGCAACGCCGAAAACCCGCACTATCATTTTCAGTTGAGCAGGGCCATGGTCATTCCCAACGAGAAGGTGGTTTCCGGTCCGCTGTATCTCAAGTTTAGGAAGGTACCCACGCCACTCGCATTGCCGTTTGGTTTTTTTCCGAATAAACAGGAATCGGTGCAGGGCATTCTACTGCCCGGCTATGGTAATGCGAACGAGAAGGGTTTTTTTATTCAGAATCTGGGCTACTACATTCCCGTCAGCGATCACCTCGATACCAAATTCATGTTCGATGTATACTCACGTGGAAGCTGGGCAGTGCGCAACGTTACGGGCTACAAGAAGCTCTATCGCTACAACGGTAATTTCAATATCTCGCGTGTGGTCAATATAAATGGGATACCTGAATTGCCGAGCTACGGGAAGTCGACCAATTTCAATATTCAGTGGACGCACAATCAGGATCCGCGCGCTCGTCCCAATTCCACGTTTTCATCAAGCGTGAATATGGGTTCGCTCAATAATTTTAGAAATAACCTCAACACTTCTCAAACAGACTTCCTAAGCAGCACGTTTAGCTCGCGCATACAATGGACGAAACGCTGGCCCGACAGCCCCTTTAATATGGGTTTAACAGCAGGGCATACGCAGAACACACAATCACGGAATATCCAGGTAACGCTGCCCACAGCTAACATCAACATGTCGCGTATTACGCTGGGCAGATTTGCCACAAAGAATTTGCGCTTGAAGAAAACGCTGGATAATATTGGCGTAACGGCTTCGGGCGATTTTTCCAATACAGTGAGCGAAAATGCTTCTATGTATGCCATCTCGAAGTTGGATAGTCTATGGATGAAGTCGCGCAATGGTTTGCGATTACAAGCACAAGCTTCCACTACGATGCGTGCCAAGCAATATGGAACGTTCACCTTGTCGGTGAATAGCACGATGACAAATACCTTCAAGTATTTGCAGGGGCAGTTATCACCTTCGGGAGAAGCGCTGTCATTCGATACATTGTACGGATTGAGAAGCGCGTTGAACTGGAATGCATCGGGCAATTTCAATTCACGTTTGTACGGGACTTTCAATTTCGGAAATAAAACCGCGCTGAAGGCAATTCGACATATGGTACAGTGGAACATCGGAGCGAGTTATTCGCCTCAAATCGATGTGCGAAGAGACATGTACTCCGCCACGGGAGAATTTCTAGGGTATAATCCGTTTGATGTGGCTGCATTCTCACCTCAAAACTCCCTTGAGCAATTGAATATCAACTGGAGTTCTACGAATAATCTCGAGGCGAAGGTGCGCGATAATTCCACGGCCAAGGTGACGTACAAAAAGCTGAAGCTGCTCGAGAACTGGAAAAAGTCGTTGAGTTGGAATACGCTTGCCGATTCTTTGCAATTGAGTAACTTGTCGATGAGTGCCTTCACGACGATTGCCGGTCGTATCAATCTCAACTACAACTCGACCTATAGTTTTTATGACCGCGATAGTTTAGGTCGTGAGGTAAATCGGTATTTGCTCGACACACGCAACTCGCTTATGCGCATGGAAGGAACGAACCTGGCGCTTGGTTTTCAGTTGAAGAGTAAAAACAGACAGCAGGCCACAGAGCCACAACCCACAGTTGCAGAGTCTGAGCTGATAGCGAAGAATGGTGATAATCTCATTGATTTTAGTGTGCCCTGGACGCTGAATGTGAATTACAACATCCGAATGACGCAAGTGTGGAACGTTGCTTCACAGCGCGACTCCCTTACATTCAAACAAGCACTTACGTTTAGTGGTGATATAACTCTCTTTAAGCATTGGGCCATCAGTTTCAATAGTGGTTATGATATGAGCGATCCCCGCTATGAAACGCTGCAGTTTTCAGATTTCGGCTTGCGTGATTTCACCACCACCAATCTCGGTCTGCATTGGGACTTGCACTGCTGGGAATTCTCCATGAATTATGTACCCTTCGGTCAGCGACAGAGCTACATGATGCAGCTCAACATCAAGTCGGCCTTGCTTCAGGATTTGAAGATTCAGAAGCGGGGGAATTTGGGAGATCCGGGATATTTGTATTAATGACAAATGACTAGTGACCAATGACCAATTATTAGTCATTTGTCACTAGTCACTAGCAAAGCTCTATGGAAAATGGCTACCGTTGCACAATCACTTTTAGGCTAACCACATCCTTACCGATGCGTAGGCGCAACATGTACAAGCCTGCGGACGGTTGGTCAATGGATAGCTCCGTGAGGGCAGTGGATGCTTGAATCACTTGTGCATGCACTAGACGTCCGTCCATGGCGTAGATTTCTAACGCTGCTTCATTGGGTAGTGAAGGCGTCATCACGGTGAAGCTGCCGTTGCTGGGGTTGGGCTGCACCGCGAAGGATCCATTCCAAACCTGGTTGATTCCATTTGCAACGAATGGGAAAAGCTCAGACGTGCTCGAACATCCATTGGCATCCGTTATCGTCACGGTATATTCACCACTTGTGGAAGACTGTAGAAAGGCATTGGTTGCTCCCGGGATTGGCACACCGGAAAGCGCCCATTGAAAGCTGCCGACGCCACTTGCGTATAGCGTATCCGCACTCTGTTCGATTACAGGTTGCTCAGGGGCCGGGTTAAGGGCCACTGCCATGTCTGCACCGAGGCCATTGCCACAGTCGTTTACGGGCACCACGCCGATGAGTCCCCCTTGGAACAGGCCATCAAAGGTGACTGTTATGCTGTTCGTGGTCGAACTACCGGAAGCACCAACCGGTAGGGTCCATTGATACGTTGTGGCACCGGGAACTAAAGGCACCGAGTAGGTCACCACTGCGCTCGAGCATACAGCGGTTGGACCCTGCACCGGAGCAGCTGCATTCGGCTCACTGATCACAAGTGTCAAGCTGAAACGATTGCAGCCGATTGTGATGGTATCGGTGATGGACTGCGAGTATGTCTCACCGGTGATCGGCCAGAAATACGGTGAGCAAGAGACAACGGTGGTATCTATATAGTTCAATGATTGGCAGCCACCGGGGAAGGGGAGAACCGTTAGATTGAGCACACGTGTAATGCAGGAGGAAACATCATCGTACGGGTACACTCCGGTGGTGTCGTAAACTAGCCCGTTTGCAGGCCAGATATAGGGGCCCTCATGCACGATAGTCTCCACTTGAGTTAGCGGTCCGGTGATAGTCACATTTCCGTCTCCGCTTCGAACACCGGCTAGGTTGATGCCCTGACAAAGCGAAGAGCTATAGGAACTTCCGCCCCCGCCGCCTTGGCCACCATTGCTTCCGCCGCCGCCACCGCTGTAGCCGCCGCCACCGCCGCCGCCGCCATCGGCTTGAAAGGCGACTACACCACAGTTGTAGACACCGCCTTCACCGCCACCGCCCCAGCCACCGTCTCCGCCGGGGTTCAATGAATATCCGCCATGGGATTGGCCAAGGCCTGTGGAAAATCCACCTTGGGACCGAATCTCGCCATTATCGCTTTGGGAGGCGCCATTACCATAGATGCCACCTCCGCCTGCACCACCATGGATATTACTACTTATACCACCGCTTGTGCCATTGTTGCCCGGAGAGTTGCCGCCGTTTGCCCCAGGGGTGATCACTCCTTCGTACCCCGACTGTTGGGCACCGGCACCACCACCACCACCGGATATGAGCAATACCGAAGCCGGCTGGGAGGACGTGGCCAGTCGGATCACACTAGAGGCACCGCCGCCTCCCGCACCGGTCCATCTGTCTAGAGAACAGCCGGTAGATTCAAAATTAGTGGGTACACAGCAAAACCCACCTTCAGCTTTCCAGTCGTCGGGTTTGACCCTTTTTTGACACCACGGGCATGGAATAACTCCGGGTTCACCCTCAGAGCCCACCACGATGGAGAGTACCGCGGCAGAGTCTAGATGGAAAAATCCTTGCATCTGCGCTCCCAGTCCCCCGGCATATGAGCCTGACGGGCCACCGGCGCCGCCTGTAGCTTCCACAAGGTACCAACCCGTGCTTGGAATGACATACCGTTGACGTTGCCCTTTGTAATCCGAGTAAATACCCTCAAGGCAATCGATGATACCGTTACCGTTCGTATCAACATCGGGGGTGGAACATCCGCAGACGCCCGGTGCGGTCTTCCAGTGGTCTGCCGGGCATCCGTCACAGACATCACCCAAGCCATCGTTATCAAAGTCGTTTTGATCCAAAGAAGACACAGTGGGACAATTGTCGAGTTCATCCGGGATTAAGTCACCATCCTGGTCGGGCATGGGGCCTTGAATTGCGACCATACCGTTGTCCGGTGCCCCAGGGAAACTCGACCATGCGGTTCGGCTGATCAGCTGTTGGTCGAGCTTGCATTGGCCACCGGAGGCGTTTACGGTTGTACCGAGCTCACTGGGTGAACCTCCGCCATTGCCCCCTCGGTATCCACCGCCGCCACCACCACAACCGGGTACTCCGTTGAGGCCGTCGTCATTGGCAGCACCGCCCTGTGCGCCACCACCCCAGCCGCCACGACCGCCAAGCTGGCCTGCCGCATTGCCACCGGCATAGCCGTTGATGTAGGCAGCACCGCCATCAGCGGAGTAGTTATCACCAATCCCACCCACATCGGTCAACGAGGCACCATTGGCAGTGAATCCTCCACCACCTGCGCCATTGTTCGAACCCGTACCGAAGTAAAAATGAGCAACTCCACCCGTGCCTGGATCTGTAGAGTAAATGGCTGAGCTATCGGTGTCCGCATTACTGCCATTTCCATTGGTAGGAATTGCACCGCCATACCCTCCACCTCCGCCACCCGCTGCTATCATATAAACGTGAAGAGGGTTGTCGTTCGCATCGACCTCAACAATGGACGATGCACCGCCGCCGCCGCCGCCGCTGTATTGCTGCACGGTGCTGGCACCCGGTTGACCAGCTTCGCCCACACCAACCTTCAGGACCATGCCTGCTGAGAGATTAGTATATCCTGAGAGATAGCCACCACGCCCGCCTGAGCGCAGTCCATCGCTCGAGGGAGCACCTGCACCACCGCGAGTCTCAAGCTTGTATATCCCGGATGTCTGCACGGTGAAATAGAGGAAGCCCCCTGGTGCCTGAAATGGGTAGGTCACCAGGTCTGATTGGCATGCATCGCCGATGCCATCCAGGTTCACGTCAGACTGGTCTGTATTGGGCAGCGGACAATTATCGGCCAGGTCGAATGTATCATCTCCGTCGCTGTCTATCTGCGGGCCCTCGATCAGCGCCCATCCATCATAAAAATTCACACCCGCCGAGTCTACTAGACCGTTTCGGTTGGCGAAGGGGGCCACATAAGAACCACCGCCGCCGCCCATAAATCCGATTTCAGCGCCCGCTCCGCCGCTATAACCGCCGCCGCCGCCGCCCCCGCCATCAGTATTGTTGAAAAAGGAACTTTCGGCCGGACCACCTTCACCACCACCGCCCCAGCCACCGTTTCCACCGATGCCCCCAGGCACACTGCCGCCGTAATTACCACTCACGTAGGCCTGGCCACCATAGGAGAGCAAGTTGTTTCCGTTGCATGCGCCATTGCAATGTGTGCCGCCATCGCCGTAATAACCGGCCCCTCCAGCACCACCCCGGTTGTCGGCAGCGATACCACCTCCTCCTCCGCCGGACCCGGACGTTGCGGGCGATCCTGCTTCCGTTTGGGTCTCGGGGGATCCTGCGTTCTCCGTTATTTGCCCGTAAGAGCCGGGGTGTAAGGACAGCCCGAACTGGAGTGGATTACTATCCCCTGCGCCCCCTCCGCCGCCAGCTACGAGCAGCGGTGTGTAGGCATCGACGCCATCCACACGCACCACCGTGGTGGCGCCACCTCCGCCGCCACCGCTGACATTGTTCTCAGCGTTTGCACCCTGCTGCCCCATTCCGCCCGCAGTGATGCGTAATTCCTCGCCTGCTTCGAAATAGAAGAAGCCGTTCATCCGGGCACCAGGGGCTCCGGGAAAAGTGCTGTTGCTGGCGTTGCCTCCCCGAGCCCCGCTGGCCTTCACGAAATACCAACCCGCGACCGGCGCGGTGAAGGTTTGATAAACGAAGCCCGCATAGTCAAAGCGTTGGCTCACCACCAGAGGCTGCTGGATGTGTATATCGTCAACCGCGTGGATCTGTGATACACCGCCTGTGCGTGCCTTGAACACGTGTGCCCAAGAGGACTTGTCAGCAGTGAGGTATTCAGCAGGTAAATTCACATTGTTGAAGACGACAACACCACCCACAGTAAGGGTGAGCAGACCGGTGTTCGTGATATCGATCACCACCGGAACCGATCCGGCACCTGCCCAGCTCACATCAGAGGAGTATCCCAGTACACCATTGATACCGACAAGCACCCCCGGATCTAAGGCTACCGGGCCGTAGATCAAGCGTATGCCCATTGCTGTGGCCGGGTTGGCCGCTGTGTAGGTATCAAAGCCGATGCGGAGCTTGGTGCCCGTGCCATACTCGGCATTGATGGCAGTGCTCGTAGCGCTCACATCATCTCCAAAACTATAGCTCAGTCCGTCTGCACCCGAACCTGCCAACTGGCTGGTGCTTAACATGAATTCCATGTGGTATTTGTCAGCGTTGATGCCGCTTGCCGGGATAGTCATCCCACCAAGCTCATTGATCACGTTCGGTGTCAGGTGCACTGAGCTGGCCGTGAGCGCCGCACTGCCACTGAGGATGGCCCCGTTCAAGGACGACGAGAAGTCGCTGGTGTAATAGGTCTGCAGGGGACCGGTAGCGATTTGAGCAATGGACACCAACGAAGACACGACCCATACAAACAAGCTGCCCAGTAAACGCTTTCCTAAAGTTGGCTTGTTGCGGCTGCAAAATGTGTGGATGACCTCAAACGCTTGGTCTCTTTTGATTAATTCTTGTTTCACGGTTTTGGTGTAGTTCATATTAGGTCTTGTATGTCGTTGAGAAAAGTAACTAGGGCCAAAATCCGCGAAGGACTTTGACCCTAGAATGTATTTAAAATGAAATCTTGTAGGAATAAAGCATCCTGCTCTCTATCAGTTTACGATAATTTTCATACTGCTGAGTTTGTTACCCGCCAACAAGCGAACCGCATACAGACCGGCCGATGGTTGTTGGAGATCGATGAACGTTTGATTGGTGTTAGCAGGGATATTGGTCTGATAAACCAGGCGCCCCTCCATAGAATACACCTCCAGTACAGCGTCCTCTCTCAGCGACGGTGTGCTCAGTGTGAATTGGCCTTTGGATGGGTTGGGGTACAAGGTGATACCGTCTACCACAACCATTTCCTCTTCTTCTACCGATACAGCATCGACCAGTATGATTGAAGCGCTTGTTTCGCTGCCCAAGCAATTTTCGGCCACTACCGAAAGCGTGGTAAGGCCTATAATGCCCGGCGCGGCCTCCAGCTGAATGTTGGGCGTGCCCTGTCCGCTAACAATAACCGCTTCGTTGTTGGATACGCTCCAGGTATACGTTGTCGCGCCGAATACTTCCGTTGCAGCGTAGTTGCCCGATATATACGGAGCCTGCGGAGCGCTAATCTGAATTATGTCTCCCGAAGGGAAAGGAGCGGCAGGGTAGATCATTTTGCAGATGTTTTCACCTGAACCGCATTCATTCATAGGCGTAACGCAGATACTGCCACCGTTGAAGTCATTGCCAAACTGAACAGTGATACTATTGGTAGAGGAGGTTCCTGTGGCACCTGAAGGCAATGTCCATTCATAGGATGTAGCATAAGGCACCGGACTAATGGAGTAGGTATGCTCTGAGTCATTGCATGCCACCATACCCGATTGCGAACTACCGCCTGTTATCATATTACCCAACAGCTCGGCAGGGGGTGCCACAATCAGTTTAACGAGGTATTTAACACATCCTACACGAATGGAATCTGTTGCGTTTTCGGTGTAGGTGCGACCGTTGAGCTCACTAGTATAACTACCGCAAGAGGTTATTGTGGTATCAATGGTCGTATAGTTGAGGCAGCCACCCAAACCGCCTATGGAAAGATCCAGCACGCGTATGATGCAATTGTCAATATCAGCATAAGAATAAGTTCCCGAGTGTTGGTAGCTTACACCGTTTGCCGCCCAGGTATAGTTAGGCCCCGGTGTATTCACTGTATCGATGGCTACATGTGGGCCTATAATCCTTACCGATCCATTGCCTTCGTTTGTACCGGAAAGTTGAGAAAGGGAGCAATTAGCTATGCTGTAGGAGTAGGAGCTATAACCCGCCTGTCCATTAACTACACTGCCTCCC
>JBJTRD010000145.1:0-4296 GCA_046075945.1 Flavobacteriales bacterium | reverse complement strand
CGTGTGAAGTGCTACGCGCGCAACTATTACATCGTCGGCATGTAACAATGGTGAGGATAAACTATCGTGTTCAATGGTAAGCGCCACTCTTCCCCTACATGCTTGATAAATACTATCGTGATAAACGGTCAATACTTCGCCCTGAACTTTCCAGCGATTGCCATGCGTCACGGGCTCATCAGCGATTCGAATTGCATATTCCAAAGGGTCATTCAGAAAGCGAAGAGCATGGTATTGATCTATCGCACGATTGGTGGAGCGGCTCATAAATACACCCAATGCTAACCAAAGAATGGAATAAAATATTCCGATGTGAAATGCAGATTGATGCGTATTCCAATGGCGATTCACTCCGTATCTCATAAAAAAGTAGACCACATACAGACCAATGACAATGGCACAACATGGCAAGAGATAAAAAGCATCGGCACAGTAAATTCCCGCCAGTAGTGGCAGTACCATGCGAAGAAGTGGCGATCGCAACCAGATGTCGTGAAGATTCATGAGGCATTGTTTGAACACCTCAAATTGGAACACCCTGACGTCTGTTACAAGAAGTTGTTATGCCTCTGCGTGAAGAATATTTATCGTGTAAAATCGGAAGGATTCAAATCAGTGAATCGGCGTTTTTTCTTTAAGAAAAAGAACTTTAAAATACTCTGATTATAGACACCCGCAAGGTTTGGCTCGACTATGCAGAGCTCCTCCTTTCGGCGCTTTCGCTGTAATACACGCATACTGCCATAGAAACTAAAATGCGCCCTGAGCACAGCTACAAAGTGACTCCATTTTCCTTCGGTGATAAAACGAATACCTGCCACCCCGTCGAGCAGCATGCGGCGAATGAGTTTCAATCGCAAGTTGCTGGTATGATAATTTTTCACCAGCATATACAAGTTGTTACGGAAGTTCAGATACGTTTTGAAAGGACTTTGACGATCGAGTGTGCCGCCACCATAATGATACACGCTCGACTCGCGGCATGCGCCTACCTTGTATCCACGATTCTTCAATCGCCAGCATAAATCAATTTCTTCCATGTGGGCGAAAAAATCTTCGTCGAGTCCTCCTACTTCGATCCATGCATCGCGACGAATAAACATCGCTGCGCCTGAAGCCCAGAATACCTCCTCGTTGCGATTGTATTGTCCCTGATCTTTTTCGAATTCAAAAAACACACGCCCCGCGCAAAATGCGTAGGCATCTTTATCGATATATCCACCCGCAGCACCGGCATATTCAAACCACTCTTTCCGATGAAAATCAAGGATCTTCGGCTGACAAGCTACCATGCCCGAAGTGGAGTCCATGTAGCGTATGACCGGCTCTATCCAATTGGGCGTTACCTCCACATCTGAGTTGAGCAGCACATAAAACTCATTGGGCACCTCGCGTAATCCATGATTATAACCTCCCGCAAAGCCGTAGTTTTTGTTGAGCTTCACAATAGATACAGAAGGGAACTCCTGTTGCAATATCGCCACTGAGTGATCGGTAGACGCGTTATCGATAACCACCACATCGGCCCATGAATCGCTATGCTGAATTACTCCGGGTAAAAATTGTCTGAGGAATTTTTCCCCATTCCAATTCAATATGACCACTGCAACGCGTTTCATATCCGGGTCATCAATGAGGGCTATACCACAAATTTTCTATTTCGTCACGACTGTTCGTATCGGTGCGACTATTCGCATTAAGTATAGAACTATCACCCATGTTGAGCGCTGCGGGTCGAGAACGGACCATATCCTTCCAATTGAAATTCTTTGGCTCGGCAGGCACATCGCTGTGCAATAACTCCAAATCGCCCATCAAGGTAGTATCGTAGAAAAGGAAACGGCGGTTATGCAAGTTGTTATCGGTCTGATAATAATGCCATATTTCAAATGGCCAGTAATCCACCTCGTTGTGACGAACAATGCGCGTATTGGGCGGGCCGTATTGCAGGTACACACGTCCGCGATCCGTTTGCCAGCCCTTCTTGATGCGCGTTTCAAAGTTATCCTTTACCACCTGAATACTCTTCGCATATTCCAGCCAGGCTGCTTCCGGATTTTCCGGATTTCGCTTCCACCAAAAGGTATAGAGGAAACTCTGCATGGTTGGCAAATCGGCCTTGGGCATTTGCCGATCAATTGCATCGCGGTCAACATCCCTGGCAATAGGCAAATGATAGAAAATGATGTCACGCAGAGAATCGGCAGAACTAAATCGACCGGCAAAAGACAAGGCCACTTGTGCATCACTAATCCCCGAAGATGGCGTCAGAGGTAAATCGGCTATTTTGTTGCGCGAAAACTCACGCTCCCTCAATGCCACTAGATTGTTTTCACGGTCGCGCACTTCAATACGCAGTTTATATTGCCCCGCCGGCACATCGGATATATCGAGGGTTTGCAGCATAGGCACCACCGCAGCCGCCTTTTCCTTTTTCACTCGCTTGCAAAATTCAACCGAGTTGTCTTTCATATTGACAATGCAAATAGTGCTTACAAACGGGCTATCCGTTCCCCACAAGCTATCAGTGCGATAGATTTCGGCATAATAAATCAGGCTGTTGAGCGAAGTGCCATAATAACTGCTGACAAAGGGAATCAAGTCATATCCCGATTTGCTGAAAGCATTCATATCCATTGTGCGCCGATACGCACTTACCCATTCAATGTCTGAAATAAACACTCCGCGAGCAGGCACTACTACCTCTATTTTCTGCACCAGAGATTCTGCCTTTTGCAACGGCGCATTCAAGTCGCGCACTTCTATTTCCAACTCGTAATTTCCGGCCGGCACTGCAAATCGTTCAATAGAAAGAAAATCGGCTTTGTCGGCAGGCAGTACTTGCGGGCCATCGACCTTCACCTTGCGCGCATCGACAATCGCACCCGCCCGCATGAGCACCATTGTGAGTTCTGCGCGCGCCTGCACATACCCCGAATCAATCACGACATGCTCAAAGGTCGAGGCTTCGAATGACGTGACAAACTCTGCATAGGGTCCGGTGCCCGGTGCATAAAAAATACGGTAATCAAACGTAACCCGCATCGACCACATAGGAGTGCTCACCAACACAAAGCAAACCACTAAGAAGCGTGTTCGGATTAAATTCAACATGCGGTAAAGTTAATTCCCAAATGACTTGAGCAAATGACAAAGTGCCAAATGAAGCTAATTAGGTAGTGACTATTTTCGTGGCTCAACATTGCACTATGTCCAGATTTCCTTTTCAACTCACTACCGCAGCCGACTATGACGCTGCATATCGTTTCAGTATAGAATCGCCCGAGGCATTTTGGGAGGATGTCGCCTCGCATTACCAATGGCGTAAACCGTGGCAGACTGCGCTTCAATGGAATTTTAAAGAACCCAATGTGAAGTGGTTCTTGGGAGGAGAGTTGAACATCACGGAAAATTGCATTGACCGCCATTTGCATAACAAAGCCGATCAAACCGCTATCATCTGGGAACCCAACGAACCGGGTGAAAAGGCGAAACATATTACGTTTCGGGAGCTTCACGATGAAACATGTCGAATGGCCAATGTGTTGACTACGCTCGGTGTCACCAAAGGCGATCGAGTTTGCATATACATGCCTATGATACCTGAACTGGCGTATGCTGTTTTGGCCTGCGCGCGTATGGGAGCGATTCATTCGGTTGTCTTCGCGGGTTTCAGCGCCAATTCTGTCGCAGACCGCATCAACGACAGCGACTGTAAAATGGTTATAACCGCCGATGCGATGAGCAGAGGCGCCAAACAAATAGCCGTGAAGGCCATCGTCGATGAAGCACTCACGCAGTGCACATCGGTGGAACATGTGTTGGTTGTGAATCGAATGCAGTGGGATGTGAAGATGCAGGAAGGACGAGACGTTGATTATGAAAAGGAACGCGCACATGCCGCTACTCATTTCGAACCCGTGACTATGCTAAGTGAAGACCCGCTTTTCATTCTGTACACCAGTGGCAGCACAGGAAAACCGAAAGGTGTATTGCACACGTGTGGCGGATACATGGTGTACGCGGGCTACACCTTTAGCAATGTGTTCCAATACAAACCCGGAGAAATTCACTGGTGTACTGCCGACATTGGTTGGGTAACAGGGCATAGTTATATTCTCTATGGACCACTCTTGAATGGTGCAACAACACTTATGTTTGAAGGCATTCCCACCTATCCCGACGCGGGCAGATTCTGGCAGGTGGTGGATAAACACCGTGTGAATATTTTCTATACCGCACCAACAGCCATTCGATCATTGATGTCGGCCGGGGTTGAGCACGTGCTCCCCTACT
>JBJTRD010000144.1:0-2193 GCA_046075945.1 Flavobacteriales bacterium | reverse complement strand
ATAATGCCAAGCAAGCGGTGAAGAGTTTTGCTTCTTCGTTTGATGGTCAAAAGGACTTCCTCAGCTTGGTGGGTTTTTCAACCGTGGTGGATAGAAGAGTGCCTCTAACCCACGATGTTGGGCGTATCATTCAGGCCGTCGATTCTATGCATGCAGATTTTTCAACGGCGTTGTATGATGCGATGATCGAAGGAATACGCGAGGTAAATAAGGCCGATGGTGTGAAGGTGTTGGTGGTGCTTACCGATGGCTATGATAATGCGTCGTGCTCGGGCTGGAAGCAGGTAGCCGATGAGGCCAATCGGGCCAATGTGCCGGTATATGTGATTGGCTTGGGCGATGTGAGCAGCGACACACTTTCGATGATAGCTCGGTCTACCAAAGGCGCATTTTATCATACGCAATCTTCCGGAGCGCTCGATTCGATCTACAAGGAAATAAGCGAGCAGGTGCATGCGTATTACAATCTGGTGTACCGGAGCGATAATTTGTCGGCAATGGATAGCACACGCACCATTGAGCTTTCGTTCAATGTCGAGGATTTACACATCATCACCGCTCCCGAAAGTGCGCTATTCCCAACGGATCTTATTGCTTACATGGAGAGCAAAGAGAAAATCCTGAATTATGTGCTGTACGGTGGTTTGTCCATTTTGGCTTTGGCTGTGCTTGGAACCATCGTTTACAGGGTTAATCGCTGGTGGTCGCGCCCCCACGAGCCGGTAGAGCTAATACAGTTGTATCCGAATCCGGCGCGCGACATAATCAACCTGGATTATACAGGCATTCCCGGACCCATACATATCTACAATTCCATGGGCCAGGAAGTAAAGTCATTTTTTAGTAATACAGATAAGCATCAATTTGATGTGAGTGATTTACCTGTGGGCACTTATTTCCTTGTGATGAAGGGCTTCATGTATGAAACGGATCCGGAGCAATTCAGGATTGTGCGGTGATCCTCATAAGCAAAAAAAATCAAACTTAGTTGTTTTGATTCGAAAAAATTAATGAACACCCCACATCGCAAACCGAAGCAATTAAATTATGCACATGTTCATTTTTTTCTGTCAAATTTTTAGGATTGAGATTGCACACGTTTCAACATTTGCATCCCTGGACGTTAAGGTTGGAGTAACCCACGAGTAGCACCAAAGCAAGCGTAATCAGGGTCTTTGCGCAACGTGAATGCGATAGGAAGAATAAGCGCAACGGAATCATCAAGGCTTAAACTGCCCCGAAGAAATACAAAGCGAAAATGAAACCCGAACGGGTAGGTTGAACTGTGTTTACAGCTTAGCGTGACTTTGTATTGCCTGAATGGAAGCTTTATTTTAATTAAATACCTTAAACAAATGACCACGAAAAACACATTGACTGTCGCCAAGCCGCCCCAGCCTAAAAAAGAACTCGAGCTGCTCGAAGTGGAGCTCAAGAGGATTGAAGTACAGGAAAGACTGCGCGGAATGGAGCACACCCAATCCTTCCGACCCAAAAGCGAAGAGGACCGGCTCAATCTCGAAAAGATCAACACGCTCAATTTCCTGCTAACTGCAGCCGTGGTGGATAACGAGCGCACCCTCATAGGCAGTGAGCCCGTTTACCGTGCTGTATTTGCAGGAAATGAGGAGGAGATTATTCGCCACAAGGTGCTGGAGATCGTGGGGCGGTTGTGACTATAATACTCATTTTGTTTCTGTTTCTCTTTTTGATCCTAGAATGAGAAACAGAATCAGAAGCAGAATCAGAATTGAAAACACACCCTCATCATGTTTTGATTGCGAAAGGACTTATTGTCTGTTTTTTATTTAAAAACCTGTAAAGATGTCCTTCTTGAAGACGGATGAATAAAAGGCAAAATTATTTTCATTATAATATAATCAGAGCACTGATAACATTGGATACCGCGAATCCAACGTTGTAAAACGAATCTTTATTAACCGATATCACAACTGACACTTTTGCTGCCTGGCAAGGCTATTGACTTCCTTTTTTGGATAGCAAAACCGTCACTCCTGGGCTCAATTTAAATGAAGGATGACAGGGAGTGGCGATAAATAATTGTGCGCATCTTAGACAGGAATGTCGATGTGATAACATAGACACAAAAATCAAATAATTCAAATTAAAAAACAAATACAAAATGAACAACAAACATCAGGTACACAACCTAATCATTTTAGACGAAAGCGG
>JBJTRD010000143.1:0-2272 GCA_046075945.1 Flavobacteriales bacterium | reverse complement strand
CTACCATCAACAATGGTTCTAGCTACTGCGGAAGTTCAATTCCGGTGATCGAAGCCACGAGCACCTCGACCTCTACTGAAGACGGCTATCTCTATGTTATTGCCGATGCAGGCGGGGCCATCGTGGGCACTTTCGACGTATCATTCGACGCCGGTTCGCTTGCCCCCGGAACCTACACCCTATTCGGACTTTCCTACATGGGCACCATCAGCGGTCTTGATGGTTTGAACTCTATCGCTTCCGACGTTTGTTTTGAATGGTCGGATAACAGCATCGAATTCTCGATTCTCGATTGTCCGTATGTTGTCTTTAATGAGCTCAACATCGACAACCCGGGCGGAGGGGATGTTACCGAATTCATAGAGCTCTATGGAACGCCTGAAGCCTCGTTGGATAATCTTGTACTCGTTTTGTTTGAGGGAAGTACAGATGACAGTTACGGCGCGTATGACCTCGATGGATATTCTCTCGATGAAAATGGCTTCTTTGTGATTGGTAATGCCGCTACTGAGAATGTGGACTTCGTCATTCCGGATGCCACAATTTCCAACGGCGGGGATGGTGTAGGACTTTACATCGGCAACGACACCGATTTTCCGAATGGCACTTTGCCCACTACCGTCAACTTGATTGAAGCCGCAGTATACGGAACAGGCGATGCAACCGACATCCAACTAATTGCCGCACTCGGCCTCGACGTTGCGGTGCCGGGTTACACCCAACTCGATGAGACCTTCCAACAAACGCTTCCCGACTTTTCACTTTCGCGTTATCCCGACGGAGGACAACCTTTCAACTTTTCGCCTTACGTGTTGCAAGATGTTACACCCGGTACCTGGAATCAGCCGCAATGCATGGCCGACAGCATTTTTAGTTCGGGCGCTGCTTCATTCTGTGACAACGACCCCATAGCTGTAGCCGTATGGACGGACGGTTCCAACGGTTATGGCGAACACGCAACGTTCATTGTTACGGATGATGCGAATAACATTCTTGAACTAAGCGACGCCATGAGTTATAACTTCACCGGTTTCGCCGTCGGCACGTATCACATTTTTGCACTGGCATACAACGGCACACTTGATTCGACCACGATTGCTGCAGGCTCAAACATCGTGGGTATCACCGCAGGCAATTGTGTCTCGTTGAGCGATAACTTCCTCATCATCGAAATAACACCCTGCAGCGGATGTGTAGGCGGTGAAATAAACTTGCTATCAGGTATAGCTCAAGTTTGTAACACAGCTACAACTCCGCTTGCACTTTCATCGACATCCACTTCTCTCGATGACACGTATGTGTTTGTTTTAACCGATACAGCGGGAACCATTTTAGCGGTCGATGCATCTGCATTTTCTGTGGAAGGGCTTGCAGCCGGAACGTACAGCGTTGCAGGTATTTCATACCAGGGAAGTGTAACCGGATTGACTATTGGAAGCCCGCTCAGCGGAGTTACTGCAAGCAATTGCCTGGAATTCTCATCCAACACACTTTCCATCGAGGTGTTCGCATGCACCGACAATACTCCCTGCACAGAATTGTTCTTCTCCGAATATCTGGAAGGAACCAACGGAACCAAAGCATTGGAGATCTTCAATCCATCGCTCGCATCGGTTGATTTGAGTGAATACAGCATTGTGCAATATGCCAATGGTGCAGCAGCCCCCACCAACACGCTTGCACTTACTGGAACGTTGGGCCCATTTGGAACATATGTAATTGCCAATCCCGGACAAGGTGGTGGTGGCGGAGCAGCGAGTCAGACTGTTTTAGGTCTTGCCGATTTAGTGAATCAGATTGCCAACTACAATGGTAACGACGCGCTTGAGCTGCGTCACAACGATACTATAATCGATGTCATTGGTGTAGTAGGTGAAAACCCCGGAACCGGCGCAGGCTGGCCCGTTGGTAATGCTACAACCTTCGATGTCGACCTGGTACGTCAATTCAATATTCAATCTCCTATGCCTGTGTGGGCTATATCCGCCGGTCAATGGGACGTATACGCAGTGAACGACTACAGCCACCTTGGCAATCACTTCTTCCAGCCATGCAGCGATGAAACACTTGCCGGTTTTGTTAACGGTGATATCAACGTTGCCGAAAATGCGGGTACAATCACTATCAATGTTCAATGCCTGAATGCTAATGGCCCCATCACGATCATTGCTTCGCTTCAAGGTGGCACCGCAGACAATACGGATTACACTGCGGTATTGCCCGATACACTTTACTTCAACGATGTGACCGCCCTTCAAAACTTCACCATTGA
>JBJTRD010000142.1:0-4059 GCA_046075945.1 Flavobacteriales bacterium | reverse complement strand
CAATGCAATTCACAATAAAGAACCGAATATTTTGACAGAGATTTTCTGAAAGGAAATTCAAACTCTTCACAAAAACGAATAGGCAACTGTATCGAATTCCAATGGGTTCAAATGAAACAAACCCCTCCCCTCGCTGGATTTTACGATCCGCATTGGTTCTCGGGCTGCCGTTTCTGCTGCTTTTTGCTTTCAATTATTCCACACTCGATATTCGGGTGAATGGCACGCCGCTCAAAAAAATAGATGCTGTCGACTCCCTGGAAATTTGGGAAAGCATGTTTGCCAAAGACAATGAGGATGAAGGCAATCGATATTCTTTTCCCTGGCTGGAAAAAATTGAACGCGACTATCTGTTCGATTCCACGCAGGCCTTCCCTATTCCGTTTTCTGAAGAATTCATTTCACTTGATAGTCTGCAAACCGACAGCTCCTTGGCCGATACGGCGGCAAATGCGATGGACCCGTCAGAAAATTCAAGTATTCTATTTATACCCGATACCATTTCATTCGTACCGGTCGAAAAATCGGACTCCAGCGAACAACGTATTCTACTCATAGGCGACTCGGAGGCCGGAGGTTTGGTTTCGCTGTTCAATGATTACTGCATAGCCAATGGCCATAAACTCGTGGCTACCATGGTGTGGAATTCGGCCACCATCTACAACTACGGCTATTCCACTCGGGTCGATGATCTTATGAAACAGTACCAACCCACGCTGGTTGTGATTGTACTTGGACTGAATGAAATGTATGCTCGCGATCTCGCAAAACGGTCGAAAGCCGCCGATATGCTGCGCGCAAAACTGGGAAGCACTCCCTATTTGTGGGTTGGTCCGGCCAACTTTATGGAAGACCACGGCATCAACAAGGTCTATGAGCAAACGGCAACATCCGAGCGCTTTTTTTCATCGAAGAACTTGAATCTACCCAAAGGATCCGACAAGAGACATCCCAATCGCGAAGGCTATAAAATCTGGATGAAGCATATTTCCCGGTTCGTGCAGTCGAGCGAACTCTACGACTTTAACTTCGAAATACCCGAGAAATTCGGAAACCGGATAAAAGGAAAGGTAATACACTCCAACGCTGCAAGAGATCGAGGGTACTAGCACATGATAGATAAATTTCTGTCCGACATACAATGGGCTTTCTATTATTCGTTCGAAAAACCCTGGTTTTTCACCGAGTATAGTTTTTTGCTGTGCTTCAGTGTCTTTCTGGTTGGCTATGCATTGCTTTCCAAAAAAGCCACGCTCAAATTAACCTACCTCATTCTATTCAGCCTGTTCTTCTATTATAAATCGAGCGGCCCTTTTTTACTCCTCTTCATTGGGATTATTGTATGTGATTTTTTCCTTGCTCAATGGCTCAGCAAGTTGCACGGGGTTAAAAAGAAACTACTTCTGATATCCACTTTGATGTATAGCTTGTCATTTCTGCTTTACTTCAAGTATGCGAATTTCATCTTGCTCAACATCAATGAGTGGTTTCACACCGAATTTACCGAACACGATCTTTTTCTTCCCATCGGTATTTCCTTCTATACATTTCAATCCATCAGCTATCTGGTGGATGTGTATCGGAAGGAAATTCCACCCTCCACGCGCATCATCGACTACAGTTTTTACATGACCTTCTTTCCGCATCTGGTGGCCGGCCCCATTGTGAGGGCCAAAGACTTTCTACCGCAGATCTACAATCCAATTCTGCTCAATAGCCTTGTAACGCAAGAGGCGCTGTTTCGCATCACAGTAGGGCTTACCAAAAAACTACTCATTGCCGATTATCTGGCCAAGTATGTCGATATGCTGCATGCTGCGCCCGAAGGATTCACCGGGTTTGAGCATTACATCTCAATGTATGCCTATGCCTTTCAGATTTATTTCGACTTCTCTGGCTACTCCGACATTGCCATCGGAATAGCGCTCATACTGGGATATAAATTGAAAGAGAACTTCGACAATCCGTATGGTGCCAACAACATCACCGTGTTCTGGCGCAAGTGGCACATCTCGCTGAGTCTGTGGCTGCGCGATTACATCTATATACCGCTGGGAGGCAATCGCAAAGGTGTCATTCTGATGTATCTGTTTTTGATGGCCACGATGCTTATTGGTGGTTTCTGGCATGGCGCCGACTGGAAATTTGTTTTCTGGGGAATGGGCCACGGTATTCTACTTGTCGCACATAAATTAATTTTCCCAAAGTCCACAACTTCCAATTGGTTCATGCGCGCGGGCGGCATGCTGCTTACGTTTCATTTCGTGGCCGCGCTGTGGATTTTCTTTCGCTCGTCGACCATTGCCTCTTCATTCGAGAGCATCCGAAAAATAGCCCTTGAAACGAATCTTCTGGAAATAGAAGGTTTTTGGCTAGCGCGCCCCGAGGTGCTTATACTGCTCGGTGTGTCGGCGTTGATTGTTTTCTTCCCAAGTAATTATAAACAACGACTTATTTCATACACGATATCCTTACCCTTGTATTTATGGCCATTTTTAATGCTCGCAGTGCTTCAACTGATTGTTCAATTGCGCGACAACTCCATACAGCCTTTTATATACTTTCAGTTCTAGCGACGCTTTTGCCGGCTACCATGTGGAGCCAGACAGCGCCGTGCGAATATGAGTTTGTGCCTCTTCAGCAAGGAGAGATCCTTTCCGCATCATTGAATGATTCGGCCATTCATGGGCAAGGCGTTTATCGCGTCGTTCATTTTGGTGACAGCCACATTCAGGCCGACCGAATAACAGCTACCATTCGCAAAGAATTTCAGCGCATCGGAGGAGATGGAGGTTCAGGAATTTTCTTTCCATATAGTCTGTGTGGAAGTTTCGGGCCCAATGGTGTTGAAAGCAAGGTAACCGGCAATTACACCTACGCCACACAACTTAAAAATCCATCCGCCACGCCCATAGGTATCATGGGGTATAGCTTGCTCATGCAAAAGGGCGCAACCCTTTCAATGGTCTTCAATGAAGATTTCAAAGGAAAGAAAACCAATTCCATTACGATTTGGATTCATTCTCCTGCCGACACCAACCACGTGATGCTCGGTGAAGAATGGACACTCACAAACCGAAGTGCATTGGGACTCGATATCTATGCCTACACGTTTCAGACAACTTCCATTCCCGATCAAATTTCCTTCACGACAGCGATGACCTGCTCCTTTTGGGGGGTGGAATTCAACCAGACAAGTGGCTTGTGCTATCAGCAAAACGGTTTGGTAGGCGCACAATTTTCGCATCTCATCACACACGAAGACTATGTGATTCGGCAACTCATTGCGATTAAACCGAGCCTACTCATTTTTTCATACGGAACAAACGAAGCATACGAAGCATACGAAGTCATCGATACCCTCTCCTATTACAAGAAAGTTTCACGTTTTATCAATCGTGTAAAGAGCGATTTACCCGGTGTTCCCATTTTAATAACCAATGCACCCGATACAAGAAGCTCGGGTAAAACACCTCCGAGTCAGGTAGCGGTAAATGCGACGTTGCAAAAGGTGTCGGTGCAATGTCAAACTGCCTACTTCGATTTGAACAAAGCCATGGGCGGATGGGGTTCGCTCTATACCTGGAACAAGAAAGGGTTTGTGTTGAAAGACTTGCTGCATTTCAATAAAGAAGGCGCACGCGTGCTCGGACTGCTCATGGCTGAAGCGATGTTTTCAGCCACAGGTTTGGGCGAAAAGGATGCACTCGCCTCGATAAGAACTGAACTATCAGGCAGCTTGTGTAAGACACCCGGTGAGCCGGTTCTAACGGAAGCTTCGATACCGGAAGTGATAAAACCTAAACCGGCAGTTCCTAAAAAAACTTCGGCCGCAATGTCTAAGAAAGGCCGGGTCTATGTTGTTAAGAAGGGCGACACGTTATCGGGTATCGCCAAGAAAACAGGCACAACCGTAAAACAGCTTACGACAAAAAATAAAATATCGGTAAATGAGTTGCTACATCCGGGACAGAAGTTGAAGTATTAACGATTCTACTTCCCCACCTCATGAAAATTGCACTCAAACTATCGATTCTATTGGCGAGCCTTTTTATTCTG
>JBJTRD010000141.1:0-4783 GCA_046075945.1 Flavobacteriales bacterium | reverse complement strand
TATCGAGTACATTGTTTACCGATAGCTGAAAATGCAATTGCTCGGAGGTATAAAATTTAACGGATGCATCGAGCAAAGAATAGGCGGGTAGCCACCCGGATTGTGCGTTTGCGGAAGCAACCATTGTGTTCGCTGCATCCGTAAACACACCGCTCACATAACTCCACTGAGCACTTAATGAGACTGATTTCAACTTGTAATCTATTCCCGTGCGCCAGGTATTGCGCGGAGCATACTCAACGCGCTTGGAGGTTATCGAAGCTGCTGGATCATCGGCAATGGCCGGATTGCCCCAGCGGGTGTATTGTGCTTCCATCCATGATCCGGAGGCAAAGACATTCCAGTAGCCATGTAGGAATTTTTTGGGCAGCGTTTCCACAAACACTTCTGCGCCGCGGCTCACGCTTGCACCCATGTTCGTTTTTAAATTCACAGCATCGCGCTGGATGGTACTAATGCGGTTGTTGTAGTATAAGTAGAACACACTTACATCGAATTTTATGGAACTCGTCAATATTCCTCTCCAACCCCCATCGGCATTGAGGCCGGAAGCATCTTTCAAATCCGGGTCAATCACATCGGTAGTGCCGGCCGGTGTTAAATCGCTGTATGTAATGGGGCGATAGGCTTGCGAAACATTCGCATATAGGTTGGACGATTGTAGTTTGTATCCGATTCCGATTCCTGCCAGGGGAAAAAATCGGTTGCGCTGCACAGGTTCGAAATTTTCGGTGTTCAACGCAATGTAGCCGCTGCTTCTGCTGGCTAGTTGCTCCAGCCGAACACCCGGTGTAATCGACAATTTAGCTCCTGCATGAAACAGATGCTCCACAAAAAAGGAAGTGTTGATGTTGTCAAATTCCAGGTCTTTGGCAAAGGTTCCTGCCGCAAGTTGGTCGCTGTATTCCGTCGACGTGCTGCCGGCGCCATCCACTCTGCGGTGTGTATGTGAGTCGGAGTAGCGCGCACCCACAGCAAGGTGTGCTTCCTGCAATCCCAGTATATAATTCAACAACCATCGTGCTTCTGCACCCCAGGTTTCATAACGGTCGATATCCAGTTTGCGCGTGTTATATTCGTGAGTGGCTGTGTTGATGGTATCAGCGATATTAATCGCTTTCATGAACCCAACACTTGAACGATCGGCGAGCATTCCAAATCCCTTGATGTTAAGGGTTGAATGCCGTGTTGTTTTTATATCGGCAAATACTGCCGCAACATTCCAGGGAACATTCAACCAATTGCGCGAGCGGGTGCTTTGTTGCCAATCGCTTTCAAATTGTTCTTGCGTGAGGCCACCGGGCTGCTGACTTAAAAATTCGGAGTGTGTGTAGTTCAGACCAATGGAGACCTTATCGGAAACAGCACATTCAGCGGAAGCATAGGCAGTGCGTTGTGTGAATGCACTATTCTGTCGCCAGCCATCGCCCGAGCGCTGTTGAATAAATCCGTAGTAATTCCATTTCCCTTTTTGTCCGCCCAGCGCATTGAAGGTATCAACGAAGCGATAGGTTCCCAGCGATTGTTTTCCTTCGTAGAAAAGGGCCCTGTTTCCTTTTCCATTTTTGAGTACATTGTTGACCATGCCTCCGAACTGAGGGCCAAACTGTTGTGAAGCGGCTCCTCGTATTACTTCAATGCTTTGCAATGCTTCCAGCGGTGGAGTGTAATATGCTTCAGGGTAACCAAACATATCGGGGGTGATATCATATCCGTTTTGTCGAGTGTTGAATTCCCATGAACGATTGGGGCTAAGGCCACGCGTCGCAATACCTACTTGAATGCCGCTGCCGTCGTTTTCCCACAGCATGATGCCGGGGATGCGCGCGAATGCCTGCCGATGCATACCGGCCGCGAGATTGGCCGACGACGAGGTGAGGTCGAGCACTTCGTTCTTCTTAGTACCGACAAGTATTACCCCATGTACTTCCGGCAATTGATAGACGGGCGCAGGATAGCGAACGGTGCTGATGGTGATTCCGGGTAGAACTATTTGAGGAATGGTATCAAAAGAATCTTGTGCTGAAAGGAGCGTAGATATTGACAAAAGGAACGATAGCAGAGCGAATTTCATTGTAAAAAGATTCTGGGCGCAAAAAGACAGAATAAGGAATATGGTTCCTCTACCACAATGAGGGTATTCCTGCCATTGAAATCAAGAATACCTTTTTTATGGTATCAAAAAAAAGAGGGACCGAAGCCCCTCTGTTAAATAATCATTCTGTCCGGTTTTTTATACCACGCCCTGATCGAGCATGGCATCGGCTACTTTCACGAAGCCTGCTACGTTGGCTCCTTTCACGTAGTTGATGTGATCGCCGTCTTTGCCATACTTCACACACGCCTCATGAATGCTCTTCATGATGTTGTGCAAGCGCTGGTCAACCTCTTCGCGTGTCCATGAAAGGCGCAATGAGTTTTGCGACATTTCCAGACCGGAAGTGGCAACACCACCGGCATTCGATGCTTTGCCGGGTGCAAACAACACCTTGCCGTGCAAGAAGGCTTCAACTGCTTCGGGTGTCGATGGCATGTTGGCTCCTTCAGCAACAGCTGTAACGCCGTTTGCGATGAGCGCCTTCGCATCATCTCCATTCAATTCGTTTTGCGTAGCGCACGGCAGCGCAATATCACACTTCACACCCCATGGGGTTTTTCCGGCTACATATTCACACTTGTATTTGTCTGCGTATTCTTTAATACGGCCGCGTTTCACATTTTTCAGCTCCATGATGAAAGCGAGCTTCTCTGCAGTGATACCGTCTTTATCGTGAATGTATCCGTCGCTGTCGGAAGCTGTCACCACGACCGCACCGAGTTGCGTTGCTTTTTCAATGGCGTATTGCGCCACGTTTCCTGAACCACTTACGACAACAGTCTTTCCTTTGAAATCCATGCCTTTGGTGCCAAGCATTTCGGCTGCGAAATACACACAACCGTAACCCGTGGCTTCCGGACGAATGAGCGATCCGCCCCATGTTCTGCCTTTTCCGGTAAATACGCCTGTAAACTCATTGCGAAGGCGCTTGTACTGACCGAACATGAAACCAATTTCACGACCACCTACGCCAATGTCACCAGCGGGTACGTCAGTATCTGCACCGATATGACGCGATAATTCGTTCATGAAGCTTTGACAAAATGCCATCACTTCGCGATCGCTTTTCCCTTTTGGATCGAAGTCGGAGCCACCTTTACCACCACCCATAGGGAGGGTAGTCAACGAGTTCTTAAATATTTGCTCGAATCCGAGGAATTTCAATACAGAAAGGTTTACGGTAGGGTGAAAACGCAATCCACCTTTGTAAGGGCCGATGGCTGAGTTGAATTCAACGCGATAACCACGATTGACCTGTACCTCACCTTTATCGTCTACCCAGGGCACACGAAACATGATGGTGCGCTCGGGTTCAGCAATGCGCTGTAGAACTTTGGCTGATTTATACTTGGGATTTTCCTCGATGTAAGGAATGACCGTTTCGGCCACTTCGTGCACCGCTTGCAAGAACTCAGGTTCATTAGGGTTCTTTGCTTTAACCTCCGCCATAAAGGCATCGATTTGCGCTTGATACGTGTTTGACATTCTATAAGTAAGATTTGTTTTGAATTGAAAAAATCGGCTCGAAATTAACATAGTTGTACCTTTGGTTTACGAACAATTGAAAAAGTAAAACCTCACGTGCTCAACTTAACCTTATGAAGAAGTCCATTTTATTCGCCGGATTATTTCTCCTCGCCGCTTGTGTTGGGATGTTTACATCGTGCACCAAGGATACCGATGCTAGTAACTGGTCGCCCACGCAGGCGCTACCTCCCGATACTACTGACACTATTCCGGATGCGACCAATGATACCATACCGGACGATACAACTTCCTTTCTATGGCAATCACAGATAATTGGTGACAATGCTTTTCAGGGCGATAGTAGCACATTTCAGCATATTTATGATTCAGTAGCGATGCTGCATTTTTTTAGTTGTTCCGATGCATCGGGTCGTATAATGACACTTCGATTGCCCTCGCTGGAACCCGGCGAATACACCATATCCTTTGATAATTCTGTCTACATTTCCTTTGCAGACAACAACGGCGTGCTATTCGACACCAGCTTCAATCCGAACGGAAGTGTGGTCATTACTCAAAACAGCAACAACAAAATTTCTGCTGAGTTTGATTCTGATTTAAATGATAACGGCATTACAGGCCAGGTGAAAAGTCTGGTCAATGGAATGCTCGCCAATGTGCCTTATCAGTAATCCGCTTTTAGAAGGTGAAATCGACACCAATGGTAGGAAGCAGCGGTAACTGATCGATGCGCTCGCCGGTCACGCGATCGATGTAGAAGACGTTCGCTCGATTATATGCGTTGGTCAGTCCTGCATTCAGTTCCAAGCCTGTTTTGTTCTTGAACTTGATGGTACGCTTCACATTCACATCCAGACGATGGTAGAATGGTAAGCGCCCTCCATTCAGCTCCGCGTATTGAACACTCAAATACTGGCTGTTATTGGTCACATAATCCAGACTGATTCCTTGGGATACACTTTGCCCGTTGTAAAAACCTTGCGTTTGTGTGAAGGGCAGTCCACTTCCCAGGTTCCAGCGCATCGAGAGCTCATAGCTCTTTTCCTTGCCGAAGAGGTAGGTACCAATGACGTTGAGGTTGTGGCGGCGGTCGAACACTGGAGAATAATATTGAAAACCATCCCAGCGCTGCACTTTAGCCAATGAATACACGATGTTGAGGTAGTATGATTTGTCTTCGTATTTGAGCACTACGTC
>JBJTRD010000140.1:0-2631 GCA_046075945.1 Flavobacteriales bacterium | reverse complement strand
GCCATTTACCAGCACTTTGCGACCCAGCCAGTTGATGTCGATTACACGCGGGTCATTGAGAAACTCAGTGAGGTAGGATGCTACATCAGAGGGCTTGGGGCTATCGGGTGAGCCCAGGTTTACCAGAAGGACAGCTGTTTTAGGATGCTTCGACATGCGGAGTAAACAAGCGATGGAATAAAAACGTTCGCGTTTAGTGCAATTTGGCCGCTTCGGTTCGTATGAATCGGCTTACAGCGTAAAACGTTGCAACACCACTTAGAAACAAACCGATCAGAAGAACGCCGCCAATTAAAATCAGGAGGCGTTGTTTTTCTTGCAGAATCGTAATCATGTCCTGCAAATCGGAGCGATAGAAAAATAAGAGCATGAATAAAATGGCAAGGGATAGCAGCGACGCCAGAAAACCAAACCACAATCCTCGGCGCAAAAAAGGTTTTTGAATGAACCAATGCGTTGCGCCTACGAGCTGCATGCTTTTGATAAGAAATCGCTGGGAAAAAATGGCGAGCTGAATGGTGTTCACTATTAGCACCACCGCTATGACGAGCAGTAAAACGCCGATAAGCGAAATGCCCAGGCTCCATTTGCTGAGGTTGGCATTCATCTGTCTTAACAAGTCGTGTTGAAAAACCACCTCGTTGATAGCCGTGTTTTTTTCAAGCCCTTTAATGATGTCTGCGAGCTTATTTTCATCACTGAACTCCGGCTTGATGTGGATGTCGATGGATGCGGGCAGCGGGTTGTAACCGAGGAAATCGACAAACTCCTCGCCCAGCTCTTCTTCCATTAACGCAGCCGCTTCTTCTTTGGACAAGTATGAGGCCTCAGAGGTATATGGCTCGCCTTCGATGCGCTTTTTGAGCAATTGGATTTCCTGTTCTTCTACGTCTTCAGCCAGCATGATTTGCACCACCACCTGGCCCCTGTAATGTCCTGTAACAGCATTGCCTAGAAGCGAAACAATTAAGAGCGTGCCCACCATTACAAGCACCAGTGTAATGCCTATGATGGTTGAGATGGAGGAAATAGTATTGGCCGATGTTTTAAACGGAGAACGACTCATCAATTGCGAAATAAATCAACATCCGAATCGATACAAGGTGATTTCGGAGGTATTGTGAACAACTTGATATGGAATCATTCGACGGATACTACAGAGCCTTCAAACAATAAATCTTCGCCTGCCAGCGGGTGATTAAAGTCGAGTACTACCGAGTTCAGTTTTACTTCGCACACGACTCCCTCGATGAGGTCGCCCTCGGGGCTTTCGAGCGGGATAATTTCACCTTCCTGAAAAATTTCGTCATCGAGTTCGCCATCCTCCAGAAACATGCTTTTAGGGTATTCAATAAAGAGGTTTTCTTGCTCAGGACCGTAGGCATCGTCGCAAGGAATGGAGATGGTGAAATTATCGCCGGGTTCAAGCCCTAGCAGTGCGGCCTCGAATTTTGGCAGCATCGGGTCCTGACCGAAAACAAAACGCATCGGGTCGTCGTGTCGCGTTTCTTCGATTACTTCATTTTCCTCATCAACCGCATACAAGGTATAATGAACGGCCACGTTTTTTCCGGGAGCAATTTTCATGGGTGCAAAGTGCCTCTTATTTTCTGCTAAAACCAAATGAAACAAAGAAATATTCCCAACAAGAACTCGGGCTTTTCTAACCCCACACTACCTTGCACACCCATGAGAGCAGTATCAATATTGAGGCGCATCGTATTGTGGGCAATGTCTTTGTTGGCCCTGGGCTGCATAGTTCTCTGGGCCTCGGGCAATGTGCATATTTTGTATGGCATTCGCAAAACCTATTTGATAGGAAAAAAGACACCCGACATTGATGACATGAGCTATTTCGATGTGCGGAAAATGGCTGCGTCTAATCCACGTCCGCATTTGTTTTTTTCGGGCTACAACCAAATGCGCCCAGCTCCAATCGATGAAGTATGGAGCGACTCGATGGGCACCACGGCCATGCTTCTTTTTTGGCGCGACTCGCTGGTCTATGAGCGGTATTCGAACGGTGATGCAACGACATTGAGCAACTCGTTTTCGATGGCCAAAAGCATCACCTCCATCCTGGTCGGTAAAGCAGTAGAAGAGGGGTTCATTGGGAGTGTCGACGATCGGTTAGGCCGCTATTTAAGCGTGTATAATCAAGGACTTGACACAACGCTCACCATACGCCATTTGCTGGAGATGACCAGTGGAATTCCATTTGGAGAAAGCTACAACAGTCCATTTGGATTTATGGCAAAGGCGTATTACGGTAAGCGCCTTGAAGAGGCCACGACAGCGTTTCATGTGGAGAGGGCGCCGGGAGCTCGTTGGTCGTATGAGGGGGGCAATACACAATTGTTGGGAATGATTTTGAAAAGCGCTACCGGCATGAGTGTATCGGAGTATTGCGCAAGTCGATTATGGGGCCCACTCGGTGCTGAGCACGACGCTTACTGGAACCTTGACCATGCAGATGGTGTTGAGAAAACATTCAGTGTTTTTACGCTACTGCGAGAGACTTTGCGCGGCTTGGATTGTTGTTTATGCATGATGGAGTAGTGAACGGCGACACACTTGTTCAACCTTCGTGGGTTCAGCAATCGTTGGCCCCTGTTGGTAAACCGGATGAGT
>JBJTRD010000139.1:0-2231 GCA_046075945.1 Flavobacteriales bacterium | reverse complement strand
TCGAGCAGTTCCTGCATCTGCATTGGATGGGAGAACATCATTTTTCCGGTAAGCATGCCCGTGCGATTCACAACACGGTGCGCAGGCACATCCTGCAAGCTATGCGACGCATTCATGGCCCACCCTACCATACGCGAACTGCGTGCTGCACCCAGATAAGTCGCAATGGCTCCATAGGTGGTTACTCGGCCTCGCGGAACGAGTCGCACTACTTCGTATACATCTTGAAAAAAAGAGCTTTCACTCATGACACCACTCGAATTCGAACATACTTCGTCTTGCGTCCTTCCTCGAGCCACATCTGCTCATAATACGTTCTAAAGTTGAGTACTTTCTGCCAGTAACTGTCCAGGATCTGCATATACTCACCATAAATATCGAACGAATGGGTTTCGATAGCATAGCGCGTGTCACTACCAAACTCCGAAAGGGCCATTTCATATACCTGCGGATTGTCGTGCTTGATGTGAATGCATCCGCCTACTTTTAAAAACGATCGGTATTTCTCGGCGTAAAATTTCGAAGTAATACGGCGCACTCCCACTTTGTCCTGAGGTTGCGGGTCGCTGAAGGTGAGCCAGATTTCGTCTACCTCATCCTTGGCGAAAAACGATTCAATGAATTCGACTCGGGTGCGCAGAAAGGCAACGTTTTTCAACCCTTCATTCAACGAGTCTTTGGCTCCCTTATGAAAGCGATGGCCTTTAACATCTACACCCAGAAAATTCTTGTCGCTATGCAAACGAGCCAATCCCACCGTGTATTCTCCTTTACCACAACCCAACTCCATAACCAACGGATTGCTATTGCTAAAAGCTTTTTCATGCCACTCCCCTTTCATAAAAGTTGCGCCCCGCTTGATGATGGGCAACAACTCAGGCTCATATACATGCGGAAAGGTCTTATTCTCCGCCCACTTTTTGAGTTTGTCCTTTCCCATACCTTGATTGAGTTGAAGGTTGAAGGTTGAAAGTTGCAGGTTGCTTGGCAACTCCCTATAATCCTATAATCCTATTTAGTTGAAGGCTGAAAGTTGAAGGTTTGTAAGCACCTTTCACCTAATACCTAACCCCTTCATGGAGCTAATTTTTATTCAATTATTGCAGAATGTTTTATTCCTAATTGTACTCCCTTCCCAGTACCCAGTACCTACACCTACCCCTCCTTCGTCGCAAACTTCTCAACCACGTCTTGCGTCACGCCCGTAATGCTGAATCCTCCATCGTGGAAAAGATTCTGCATGGTCACATAGCGAGTGAGATCACTGAACATCGCTACACAATAGTCTGCGCAAGCATTCGCATCGGCATTGCCCAGTGGTGACATAGATTCTGAGTAATTGATGAATCCATCAAAGCCTTTCACTCCGCTGCCGGCCGTGGTAACTGTTGGAGATTGTGAGATGGTGTTGATACGAACTTTTTTGGCTGTGCCGTAGTGATATCCAAAACTGCGGGCGATACTTTCCAATAAACTCTTAGCATCGGCCATATCGTTGTAATCCGGGAAAATACGCTGCGCTGCTATGTAAGTTAATGCCACAACCGAACCCCAATCATTTATTGCGTCCTTCTTCCAGGCCGTCGCGAGCATCTTGTGTAAACTCGTTGCACTCACATCAAGTGTCTGCTTGTACCACTCATAGTTTACCTCGGTGTAGTGCTTTCCCTTACGAACATTGGGACTCATACCGATGCTGTGCAAAATGAAATCGGCCTTTCCTCCAAAATGCTCCATGCTCTTGGTGAAGAGGTTGTCGAGATCTTCCATATTGGTTGCGTCAGCCGTTATGATGGGAGCATTGCCAATTTTAGCAGAGAGCTCATTTATTTCACCCATGCGCATCGCTATCGGTGCATTCGTGAGAACAATCTCTGCGCCTTGTTCGTAGGCCTTTTCAGCTACCTTCCAGGCAATCGACATATTGTTGAGGGCACCGCTGATGATGCCTTTCTTTCCTTTAAGAAGTTGGTTCGACATGCGTTTGATTTGGTTTTGCGCAAAGCTAAACGGAATTGTTAAATGGCCGCGGTTGGGTCCGGTTGTTCTTTAGCACATACTTTCTGATCGATCGGTTCTTTCGCTCCCCACTTTCATAACTTTTATTAAGTCACCAACACATGCGAAACAAATCCATACCGCTCGACTACTTTTGCTACAATCGATATTGAAGAAAACTATGAAGAAAGTATTGGTCTTTCTATGCGCTCTGATGATGATGCAATCCATGC
>JBJTRD010000138.1:0-2154 GCA_046075945.1 Flavobacteriales bacterium | reverse complement strand
TTCAACTGAGCATATTCTTTAGCAAAGTAGGTGAGAATAATATCAGCTCCCGCCCGCTTAATGCTCAATAGCATTTCCGGCATCGCACGATCGTAGTTGATCCAGCCTTTTTCGCCTGCTGCTTTGAGCATTGCATATTCGACGCTCACATTGTACGCCGCAATTGGTAGCGTTGAATGCTCTTTCAACATATGAATTACATCGAGGTAACACAACGCCGGTTTAACCATCAGATAATCTGCACCCTCCGCTTCATCGAGTGAGGCTTCCCGCAACGCTTCCCGCTTGTTGGCCGGGTCCATCTGATACGTTTTCTTATCGCCGAATTTGGGTGCTGAATCCAATGCATCACGGAAAGGACCATAATACGCACTTGCATATTTTGCTGTGTACGACATGATGGAGGTGTCCGTAAATCTTGCGCTGTCCAACGCTTCGCGTATGTGCTGCACACGGCCATCCATCATATCTGACGGCCCCACAATGTCGATGCCTGCCTCCGCCTGATGCACTGCCATGCGAGCAAGTATGGGAAGTGTGCGATCGTTGTCGATTTTTCCATCTACCACATATCCGTCATGACCATCGCTGCTGTAAGGATCCATTGCTACATCACTCATCAAACACACTTCAGGAAATCGTTGCTTGATGCTGCGAATGGTGCGCAAGTAGAAATTATCGCTGCGCATGGCATAGCTCGCCTCTTTGTCTTTCAGATGATCTTCCACTGCCGGGAAAATCACGAAACTCTTCAGCCCAAGCTTCACGCACGACTCTATTTCACGTATCATTAAATCTTCAGAGTACCTGGAAATCCCTGGCATCGAAGCAATAGGTACTTCAATGCCTTTTCCATCTACCAAAAACAGAGGGTAGATAAAATCACTTACATGCAGTTCTGTTTCGCGCACCAAATCGCGGATGGTGCTGCTCTTACGGTTGCGGCGCGGGCGTTCATTCATAATTGTTGGTGCGTAATACGTCTTGAATGTGCTGTTCTATTGTAGTGAGTGTATCGTTGTAGAATTGAAGTGTTCGAAGCACTCCCGAGTCACCGGCCGATGTGCCAAATGGGTTTTCTGCTCCCATCGCGATGGCATTGGCATCCGGCAATTCAATAAGTCCATCACGCCAAATGTGGAATTCCGATTGTGTGAATTCAAGTTTGCTGACGGCGTCTTTCATTCCGCTATACCGCTCGCGCAGCTTACTATCTGTTGCAAGCAGTGTATCGGTGCTGAGTGTATTGCATTGGGCCCTCAACGTATCCATCGCAGAGATGAGTTCTGAATCCAATGCGGAAATGCGTATCTGAAGGCTGTCCTGTAGTTGACGGCATTGACGAAGGGTTGGGCTTTCTGCGCTAACACACGAGGTTATAGCGACTATCCAGATGGCAAACAGAAGTTGAAAAAGTGATCGCATCATGGAAGTGGTTTCTTAGTTTTAGTGGGCACCGGATCGTATCCAAATCCTCCCCAAGGATGACAGCGTGCAATGCGTCGCATACCCAGCAGGATTCCTTTCAAAACGCCCCATTCTTCAATGGCTTGTGCAGTGTAATGCGAGCAGGTAGGTTCAAACCGACAGTTCTTTCCGAGCAGCGGCGATAGATAGCGCTGATACAAACGAATGGGAAAGATGAAAATGCGCTTCAATCAATTGGATTTGCACAAAGGTAAATCGGATCGCTATCAAAAAGGCCACTTTTCGATGGCCAGCCAAATAGCAAGTGCGATGGTTGGCAGCGCGATAATTTTTTTCAAATGCGTTGAAACCGCGGGTATTGTAGTGTGCAATATTGCAACCACGCTCAGTATTGCCGCGATTATTACCAGCTGCCCAACTTCAACGCCCAGGTTGAACATGAAGAGCTGCGAAATAAAAGATTCTCCTTCTGTCGAAATCATCCGGAAATAGCCGGAAAAACCAAGCCCGTGAACGATGCCGAAGAGGCACGTAATCACGTAGCTGAGTGGTCGCACAAATGTGCCTGATTGTTTATCGATGAAGTGATAACCGGCGGTAAGCAGGATGGTAATGGGTATGCAGAACTCAATGAGCGATGATGAAAAGTGCACAGCATCGGTGGCCGCTAATGCCAGACTGATGCTGTGCCCCACCGTGAATGCTGTTGCAAGCCAAATTACCTGC
>JBJTRD010000137.1:0-3757 GCA_046075945.1 Flavobacteriales bacterium | reverse complement strand
CTTGCGTGGACATTTCTGCATCCCGAGCAACAACGCGAGTGGCGTGCACGGAGGTTCTGGGACTAGCTTGGTGAAATAGTTAAGAGGTAATTACCGAATCCCTAGTCACTTGTTCCCAGTCCCCAGTCCTCGGTACCCACTTTGTTTAAGTTCATAATTCCGTTTCTTTACAAGCGGTGGATCAATTGAAGCAAATCATCAATGTAGTCTGGATGAAACGCGACTTGCGCACGCAAGATCATGAGCCGCTCATGCTGGCCGAGAAAGCGGGAAAACCCTACATCATCATTTTTTGCTTTGAACCCTCCATTATTCGCCATCCCGACACGAGCGATCGTCATCTGCAATTTCAATATCAGAGTTTACAGCAGATAAATGAGAAATTGCTCACTTACGGCCGCAGTGTGCATGTTTTCTACAGCGAAATTCTCGAAGTGTTTTCCTGGTTGAGCAATCAATTCAAAATTGATAGTCTCTATAGTTATCGCGAAAGTGGTATCCGACTTACCTGGCATCGCGACCGAATGGTGCGCCAATGGTGCACAGAGCACACCATTTTCTGGAATGAAAGCAAACGCGATGGAATTCAACGAGGAATTCGAAATCGCGAGGGCTGGGATAAGCAATGGCATGGCTTCATGCACGCACCTGTTATTCAAAATAGTTTCAGCGAACAAGTCTTATCCATTCCGGATCATCCATTTGCAATGCCGCAGTCGCTGCTCGAACGGTGGTCGCACTACCCCCGCGAGTTTCAACCGGCCGGCGAAGACATGGCCTTTCGTTACCTGCATAGTTTTATGGAAACACGCGGGGTGAACTATAATAAACACATTTCAAAGCCTGCAGAAAGCAGATTGAGCTGCGGACGTATTTCACCCTATCTGGCTTGGGGAAATGTAAGTGTTCGTCAAGTGGTTCGATTTGCACTGGAACATGATCGCGCCACCGCAGGCAAGCGCTGGGTCGATGGTTTTCTGACCCGTGTCAAATGGCGCGACCATTTCATTCAAAAATTTGAAGTAGAATGTGACTATGAAACACGCTGCATCAATGCAGGATACGAATCACTGGTTAAGCCTCATCATCCGAGGCATGTACAAGCCTGGGAGCAAGGGCTCACCGGATTTCCACTGGTCGATGCCTGTATGCGTTGCCTTCAAACCACCGGGTGGATAAACTTCCGAATGCGCGCGATGCTTGTCAGCTTTTTCTGTCATCATTTATATCAGGATTGGCGAATGGGGACTTACCATCTTGCGCGGCTTTTTCTCGATTACGAACCTGGTATTCACTATCCTCAGTTTCAAATGCAAGCGGGCACAACCGGCGTGAATACCGTGCGTATGTATAATCCCGTAAAGCAAGGCCATGACCACGATCCGGAAGGAGAATTCATTAAATCATGGGTTCCGGAACTTGCCGCCGTTAACATAGAATATATCCATGAGCCGCATCGCATGCCCATTGAAGAACAAGAGCGCTGTGGTGTATATGTGGGCATTCACTACCCTTCCCCCATTATCGAATTGGAATCTGCTGCACGGCATGCTCGGGAAGCAATTTGGGGTCATAGGAAAAAGGACGAAGTAAAAGCCGAAGGCAAGCGCATTGTCGAGACCCATGCGAGAAAAAGAGCGTTGTCGAAGAAGAGAAAAAAAGGCGGTGAGCAGTTGAGTTTGTTGTAGGATTATAGGATTATAGGATTGTAGGATTGTAGGGAGCTGCATGCCAACCAGCAACTTTCAACCTTCAACTTTCAATTGAGAAGGATTATAGGGGAGCCTTTCTGATTGTGATTATTTATTTAATTCAAAGAAGAAACAGGAACAAAATGGGTAAACCAACAGCTCCCTACAATCCTACTATCCTGCAATCCTGTTATCCTCTCAATACGCAGGATGCTTCGGCTGATTTTCCAGCACTTGTTCAATGCGCAACATCACCGCATCGGTGAGTATTGGCACGGCCGCTGCAGCTTTCAAATTATGTTCGAGCTGCTCGGGCTTGGAAGCGCCGAGTATAACAGTCGACACGTTCGGATTTTTGAGACACCAGGCTATTGCCAGATGTGCAAGTGAAATACCGAGTTCGTCGGCAAGGGCCTTCAGCTTGCGCAGTTTGTCGTAGTTCTCCTCCACAAAGGTTTTCTCGGCGAGCCAGCTTAGTTCATCGCGCTGCAATCGCGTATCGGTAGGTTTTTGGTCGAGGTATTTTCCGCTCAAAAAACCGGATGCCAGAGGACTCCAGATGGTAGTGCCCAAACCTACCGTCTTATAAATCTGACTATACTCCACTTCTACTTTGCTTCGGGTAAGCATATTATACTGCGGCTGCTCCATCGCCGGACCAATCAAGTTGTAGCGCTGCGCCTCCATGTGCGCCTCCATGATCTCCTGGGCACTCCACTCACTGGTGCCCCAATAGAAAATCTTACCCTGCATGATCAGTTGATGCATCGACCACACCGTTTCTTCGATGGGCGTTTCCTTGTCGGGGCGATGGCAGAAATAGAGATCGAGATATTCAACTTGCAATCGTTTGAGGGCCGCCTCGCATGCCTCCACGATGTGCTTGCGGTGAAGTCCGCGCTGCGTAGGAAGTTTACCTCCGGCTCCGAAAAACACCTTGCTGCTGACGGTATAAGTATCACGAGGCCAGTTGCGTTTTTTCAAGATCTCTCCCATCACCTCTTCACTGCGTCCGGCTGCATAAACCTCGGCGTTATCAAAGAAATTAACTCCATGATCGTAAGCGATGTCCATGAGCCGCTCCGATACGCTGTTATCAATCTGATTTCCGAATGTAATCCATGAGCCGAAACTTAGCTCGCTTACTTTGAGTCCTGTTTTTCCTAGTCTGCGGTATTCCATGCCGTAAAGATGAATGATTATTAATTATCGGGGAGCGGATACAAGCACAAATCACGTCGTGATGCGTGAAAATGAGTCCGTCCATCGGAAATCAATAACAGTACAATTGCGTAAAAGGCCAATGGTGCATCAATCAATGATGCGCTCCACCCGGCCCATGCACATGGCCATGGGAAATCTCGTCGGCAGTAGCTTCTCGAACTTCCATTACCTCAACGCTAAAGTGCAATTCAACTCCGGCCAGCGGATGGTTTGCATCTACAGTGACTAAATCACCATCTACACCTGTGACGGTTACAATGTAACGTCCCTGGTCATTTCCGGCTTGAAACTGCATTCCTACCTCGGGAATAGTTCCGCCAAAAGCCTCCATCGGTAATTGCTGCACATATTCCTCGTTTCTCACTCCGTATCCCTTCTCAGGCGAAATAACCACCTGGAATGAATCACCTACAATACGGCCTTCCAATCCCTCTTCCATGCCCGGTATAAGATTTCCGAATCCATGCAAGTAATAGAGTGGGTCCTTCCCTTCGCTGCTGTCGAGTGTTTGTCCTGCGTTATCCTTGAGGGTGTAGTGGATAGCGACTACTTTTTCTGATGATATTTGCATTGCGTAAGATTGTTTTACCCGACTTGGCGGCATTCTCAAGAGATTTAACAATGCACAAAAGACGAGGCGGCGAATGTAGCGTAAACTTATTTCCGATCAGCGAGCGCTTCCAGTACTTCAAACTTTGTTGATATCTCGAAAAAAAAATTGGCCCTACGCTTGTTACAATCGAAAATCTCACTACATTTGCGCCCCTGTTAAAAAAGACAGGCGACGAAAAAAACGTCGGAAGTTCTTTGAAATACCTGATTTTTCTGCCGGTGTAGCTCAG
>JBJTRD010000136.1:0-4542 GCA_046075945.1 Flavobacteriales bacterium | reverse complement strand
CAATCGCTCACCAAAAAGGCAGTTGGCGAAATATCAATAGCTCCACTTCCTGTTCCTACGGTCGTGTTCCATTCCATACTGCTCAAATCGGCAGCGAACTTCGAGATGAACTGACCACTGTTGGGCTGACCATACAAACCGGGAGTTATAGGCATATTACCGGTAGTTTGTCCGTAGGTGTATATGAAGCCGGAAGCATCACTTTGGGCAAAATAAATTTGATCGTAGGAAGGAGTACCGACAAATGTTCCGGCAACCAATGCCAAACTGGTTGGGTTGAGGATGGCCACAAAACCATCCGTTTCACCATTCCATGAATTGTCTGCTGCAGTGCCGGTAATGAAAGGGAAATTACTGCTCTGCGTGCCCCCCGCTAAAATGAGTTGGCCGGCGGGATTGAATTCCACTGCATAACATGCATCGCGGCCATTTCCGCCTATGAACCGACTCTGCATTAGATTGCTCAAGGAGGGGTTGAGTTTACATAGCACGCCATCAAAATCGCCTCCACCAAACGACCCTGATGTGACCGGGAAATCTGTGCTGCGTGTAACAGTGGCTATATAAACGTTGTCAGCCGCGTCCACATTCACTTCCCCCCGAAAGGCATCGCCATAATTGTAAAAAAGTTGATCCGCGTTGTTCAACCCGTCGTTGTCTGTTCCACCCAAAAACGTGGATGCGAACAGAGAGCCGTCGGTATTGAATTTCGTGATAAACAAGTCCGTGCCATTGGGGTGTTGTCCTGAAAAAAAACCGCTCATGCTCTGGAACGGGCCACCTGTAAATGTTTGTTGATAGACACCGGAGGTTGCAGGGAAATCTGCACTCCCCGTAACTCCAAAAACAATAATCTTGTCCTGGCTATCTACCACCACACTATGCGGTGTTTCTTGTAGCTCACCGCCCAGATATGTGCTGTACAACAACTGGCTTCCATCAGAGGAAAACTTCGTAATTGCTGCGTCGAAATAATTTCCGGCGGCGGTGTTGAACGTAACTGAAAAAGCGCCGGTGGTAGTCGGATAGTTTGGCGCGAACACAGCACTACCCGCTATCAAATTTCCTTGCGAGTCGTCGCATGCAGTAAACCCCCAACTATTGGCGGGCGAACCGATATAGGTGGAGAATGCAATCTCAGGATCAATTACGAGCGGCAAGCTTCGATTGTATTTTCCAAGTCGAAAGCGAACGTGATTGTTTTCTAGCACATATTCGCATCGAACCTCTTGCATTTTGCCATCTATCAACTGATACGCGAAAGGTTGTTTTTCAATGATGGTCTGCACAGAGGTTTCAACAAGCAACTCGGTTCCTCTTTCGCGATGAACAAGCGACAAGTTTGCACCCTCATACGATAGTTCAATATCGGTTGGTTCTGCACCCGGAGCCACTACCCAGTCGTACTTGAGTTTTCCGCTTGCACTATAAAGTTGAATATCGATACCGGGATAAATACCTACTAGTCGAGTGCGACTGTACACACCACAGTGAACACCCTGTGCCTGTGGGTTGGACGATGTGTAATAATTATAATAGTGCGATTGCTTTGATTCACCGATAGCACTTTGTGCAGCACCATTTACAAATCGAACCCGATAGTTGTGACCACGCAGCAACTCGTTTTCGCTGGCGCTATGGGTATTGTGTAATTGGGCAAGTTCACCGCCATTGAACAACTGATAGGTAAAACCGGCGTACTCCGTCCAAATAGCACCTGCCGCCAAGCGCGTTTGATAGGCAACCTGAGCAGGCCATTGGCCTTTGTTTTCAACCCACTCCGGCTGTGCCCACGCATGCGGCCCCATTGCGAAGCAACACAACATCAAAGCGATATGGGAGTATATCCGATTCACGCAGAGCATAGACCACTTTTTCAACCAAAAGGTTGAACAAACAGTTAAGAGCTGCTCAAATATCGGGTGGGCGAACTTATACCCAACAAACACAACCTGTTAAATGAGGACCATCAGCACGCACCACAGCGAAACAGCGACAAGTGAATAAAAGAAGAAGGGAGCGACAAGGGAAACACGGTAGTTGGAAAACCAATAGCCCAATAGAAACGAAATCGGCAACATCAAGGACATCACAATCCATTTCCACAGGAGTATGTAGGACAAAAAATACGATCCGACAATTGCAAGGGCAACAACGAAAAAAATAGTGCGGATTGTTTTCGCCTTGTTTGATGAACGCTCCGACAAAAAAAGATAACGCGGTATTGCAAACAAAAGCGCCAAAATCAGCAGTATTCCGAACGTCTTGGCTGATTTATCCCATGAAACAAAATAAGACTGACTGTCGAAGCTTACCCACTTGCGAAACAGCACCAAGGCTTCTAAATCATCGTTGAAATAAAGCCACGAAGCCCAATAACAAAATGGAACACCGAACGACACGATTGGCAGCAAATATTCGCGCCAGTGAAAGGCCCGAGTAGCTATTGACCCGACCCATATGGCCGCGGCCAATGCAATGTATGGAGGAAAACAGACTGCCGCCAGCCCATACCAGAATCCGGTTTCGAAATACTCGGCCAGCACACGCGGCTGATGGAATATCTTCAGGTGATTGTTCAACCCGAGCAATACAAATATGTTTGCAAGGAGCACAGGAACAGACAACTCAATGAGTGCCAGCGTAGCCGCCAGCATCGAATAAACAAAAGCCGGAATAAAGACGGGAATGTCGTAGAATTCATGACGGTTGAAAACACTGTTGGCCAGGTAACTTCCACACAATATCAGGGCACCGGTCAGCAAGGCCAGCTGATAAGGCCTGTCATACAACGAAGACAAATAATAATCAATCGGAAACCCCGCATTGACGACCGATAAACGACCCACGGCCGCGGTTGCCAGCAACACTCCTAACGTTGTAAAGGGTAATAGCGCCAAAGACAGCGGCTGGTTCGATGCGTAGGTACGTAAAATCATATGAACAATCGGGCGGCAACAAAAATGATGGCAAGCGTAGGTGATTTGAACAACCTCGCTTAGATTTGCCACACAATTTTTTCAACTATGAATCTTCAAAGCATCCTTCGCCCGATAGCCGACGGCTTCCAGTGGACTTTCAAACACATTATCGACCCTATGTCGAACGGAATGAATTGGATTTTCATCGTATTCGCGTTTGTAGCGATAATTTATTGGCTGCGTCGCCAGAAGGCATATACTGCCAAGGCAATTAAGGAAGGAACTACCGTATAAGAAGATACGCATTCAAATAATACAACCCCGTCGGTCCAGGCGGGGTTTTTTGTTGGAAAAAAACGGTGCATACAGGCACCTATTCGATGGACATTTGTGCCCAAATCAATTCGCTCATGAACGTACTCATTCTTGGCTCCGGTGGACGTGAACACGCCATTGCCTGGAAAATTGCTCAAAGCCCGTTACTCAACAAACTCTTTGTAGCCCCGGGAAATCCGGGTACTGCGCAGATTGCAACCAATTTACCATGTTCCGTAACCGACTTCGCTGCCATCCGTGAAGCAGTGCTTACACATCAAATTGAACTCGTGGTGGTGGGACCTGAAGTGCCTTTGGTGGAAGGATTAGCGGATTATTTTTTCAATGATGATGCGTTGCGTAAAGTCAAGTTCGTTGGCCCCGACAAACACGCCTCACAGCTCGAGGGGAGTAAAGATTTCGCCAAACAATTCATGATGCGCCACCGGGTGCCGACCGCACGCTACGCAACTTTTACACAAGCGACTATCGACCAGGGATTGCATTTTTTGACAACCCTGAAAGCTCCCTATGTCTTGAAAGCCGATGGACTGGCCGCCGGCAAAGGCGTGTTGATACTCGCCTCCCTCAACGAAGCAGAAGAAGCATTGAAAACCTTACTGGGCGGGCAATTTGGTGAAGCAAGTGCGCGGGTCGTTATCGAAGAATTTTTGACGGGGGTTGAACTTTCCGTGTTTGCTCTAACCGATGGCAAAGACTATGTGCTGTTGCCGGAGGCGAAGGATTATAAGCGCATCGGTGAAGGCGACACCGGGCTCAATACCGGCGGCATGGGTGCAGTAAGTCCTGTTCCGTTTGCCGATGCCGCATTTATGAAAAAGGTACAAGAACGCGTTGTAATGCCGACCATGCAAGGCATTCGAGAAGAGGGCCTGCGCTATACCGGCTTCATTTTCTTTGGCCTCATCAATGTGCAAGGCGACCCATATGTGATTGAGTATAACTGTCGCATGGGCGACCCGGAAACGGAGGTGGTGATGCCGCGAATAGCAGACGACCTATTGCCGCTGCTCGATGCCGCTGCAACCGGAACGTTGAAAGAACATTCGTGTATAGCCGACCCGCGCTCTGCCGCCACGGTAATGCTTGTAGCAGGCGGCTATCCCGAAGAGTATGCGAAAGGCGATGCAATATCCGGACTGGATAAGGTAGAAGGCAGCCTTGTTTTTCACGCCGGCACAAAAGAAGTCGATCATGCAATTGTGACACACGGCGGGCGCGTAGTCGCAATCACATCATACGGAAGCGACATACAGGAGGCCTTGCGCACTTCCTATGCAAACGC
>JBJTRD010000135.1:0-3424 GCA_046075945.1 Flavobacteriales bacterium | reverse complement strand
AAGGTTCAAGATTTCAGTGGACATTCGGCACTCAAATCATTTCCTAGGCGTGCTTTCCGATTGGTTGTATTCGCTGTGATTGTAGCAGCACTTGTGGTCTCTTGTAAAAAGACACCAGACTATGTGCCGGCGCCATACACGTGTAAGTGTGGCAGCTTAACCTGGCAAGGTGAAGAGTATGAGCTTTTGGGTACCACGTATATCCTTTCTGATTCTACCAATGCAAAGTCACGCCGCTATCACATTACAGCCGACGTCTCGCTGGAAGGTGAAGAAGCCACTCACGGATTGAGCGCTTGGTTTTCAGTGGATGATATTGGTAATGGCGGTGAATTTTCAATCGATGCGCAAACAGGCGTGAATGAGTTTCAAGCGTGGGTAGATGAGTTCAACCCAAACGACCCCACGGATACCTTGCGTCAATACATTCCCGTCAATGCTGTCATTCAAGTGGGAGCGGCGCCGACTGCCGGCGGCACAGAAACAGTAAGTTTTTTGCTAACCCTAAATCAATTAGAGGAAGGTGAACCTGTTCCGGGAGATGTCAACTGTTCCGGCACGTTTACTGTGACGGTTACGCCCTAATCGAAACCAAATGAATCCAGTTTCGTAACAACCCAACCATGATGAATCGGATGAAGATGGTACTTTTGCTTTTGCCCTTATTGGCTATGCAGGATGTTCCGGTGGAGCGCACCGTGATGCGCAAGCACGATAATGGTAAGGAACACGTGGTTATTTACTTTGATAAATTAACCGGTGATATGCTCAAAGAGGAGGTCTATTATCCGACAGGCAAACTCCGATACTTGGGTAATTATAAAAACGGTGTCGAGCATGGCGCATGGATGTTTTATTACCCGAATGGTACCCTCAAGACTCAGGAGACCTATGCTAATGGAAAAGAGAATGGTGTAACCACGCAATATGCAGAGTCAGGAAAGAAGCTAAAGGAAGAGCATTGGAAGCATGGAAGGCTTATCAAAGAGGTGAACTTTTAATTAGTTCAATTGAACGACCTGATTATCCAAAAAGCCATAGAGGGAGTCTTTCTGTGATGGCTTGATCGATGAAGTACCTGTGAATTCTCCAAAAGCCGGCATCACGGCATGGTGAGTTGTTTGCCAGAAGCATGGAATTTTTGCGCTAAGTTTAGCTTTGCCGGTGAGGCGAATTGCGGGATGCAGATGCCCGCAAATGTTGTATGAATTGTGTGGCACGTCTGTCCTGGGCTCATGGGTGAAGAGAATATCCTCAATGCGAAGCTCGGATGCAATGTGAAACCCCAAGTTTTCGTAATGCAGGCGCTCCAGGAATTCATGATTACCCAGCACTAGGGTGCACTGGACGCTCGGGAAACGCTCCAGACAATCGGTTAGTTCCAGCCATTCGCGGTTTATTCCACTGTGAAATAAATCCCCCAGAAAGATGAGTTTCGAAGGGGTATAGTGTTCGAGTAACTCCACCAGATTCCAAAGATTGGCGGCATTGACCAGCTTAGGGACGGGTATTCCCGCCTTGCGAAAATGACTGCCTTTACCAATGTGTACATCGGAGCAAACTAGGACGTCTTGGGCAGGCCACCAAAGCGCTTTTAGCGGATGAAGCACCATGATATGGTCGCGAATGCGTATCTCTTTCCCTTTTTTCATGGCAGTGTCTGCGCTTGAATTCAGCAAATTAATTCGCATTGGGTAGAAAAATGACTTCAACCGCAAAAAAAATTTGCCGAGTCATGACCTAGCTGTATATTTGCGCCCCGTTTGAAACAAATGGGAGCATAGCTCAGCTGGTTCAGAGCATCTGCCTTACAAGCAGAGGGTCACAGGTTCGAATCCTGTTGCTCCCACAAAGAAATCGCCTAAAGGCGATTTTTTTTTGTCCATGAATACCTGTGCCGCCACCATACGCAATGAATTGTTCGAGCTTCATCCGCTCAAAGCGTTGTGGTGGCAAAAACACCGATTGCTTGTTTGTGCCGATGTTCATATTGGTAAAGGTGCTCATTTTCGTCGGGCAGGCATACCCATACCCAAAGCCGTCAACGCATCTAATTTGTGGAACCTGGTTACCGTTATTGAACATTTCAAGCCAAGTAAACTGCTGTTTTTAGGAGATCTTTTTCACAGCAACATCAACCCGGAGTGGGAAGACCTCGCCGATTGCCTTGCTCAATTTCCCGAGATTCATTTCGTATTGGTGAAAGGCAATCATGAGATTGAAATGAACGACACCTATCACCGCCTGGGATTCGAGATCATCGATCGCTTCGAGTTAGATGAATTTCTATTTATTCACGAGTCATCGGAAGAGTCGAATAATTTGTACACGATCAGCGGACACATTCACCCTGCCGTTCGGCTCACCGGCACAGCTCAGCAGCACCTGCGTCTTCCGTGCTATTGGTTCGGAAATCGGCAGGGTATACTTCCTGCCTTCGGAGAATTCACAGGCATGCATACAGTACAACCCAAGAAGGGCGATCAGGTTTTCGTTGTGGCAGAAAACCAAGTGGTAAAGCTTTAGTGGGTGCTTAGAATTTTACTTCCTTGACCAGTTTGCCGTTTTTCCAAGTCTCTTCTTTAATCTTTTTGCCCGATTCAGAATAGTGTGTAGAGATTCCGTTCTCCTTGCCGTTGCTGTAGGTTTCCGAAGTCTTTAATTTCCCATTTGGATAATAAAATTGCCACAATCCATTCTCGACGTTGCGCTTGTAGTTGCCGGCCCAATTGAGTTTTCCATCGGCATAAAAGACCTCCTCCTTCAAAAGATCACCCGTTTCTTTATCGAAATACAGCACCACATGTTCCTTGCCATTGGGGTGCTTGCGCATCACTTTGCGCTCCATTGGAATATCTTGAAAAGACATCAGGCCTGCTAGAACAGATAGACAAAGTACTATTCCGAGAAATCTCTTCATGGAGTTGTTTTATTTACTCAAAACGAAATTAAAATCCATCAGGGAGTAATGTTAACTACAAAGCTTCCGGAAAGGTTGATGTCGCCCGGCACCGGCTCACCATCTTCCAACTGATTGAGCGTAAGCAAAAAGCTGACCGTTTCGATTCCGCCGGCGGCAGGAGCAGCACCCACTTGCACCACTGCGTTTACAGGCACGTATTGCCTCAATGTGTCAGTAGGGTCATTCGGATTGAATTCATCCACCCATGCCTCAAATTCATTTTCGCCGGTTTGTGCGTCAATAGTAAAACTTCCACCACTTCCAATATCTGGTATTTGAATCCACGCGCTCAAACCATGAGTAGATGTTTCGTCCGCGAGCGATACATCAGCTGTGATGTAATAGCGCCGCGATTTGGCGTTGGTTGAATCTGTAAGAATGTAGGTTGTGCCCAACAGAGCGTACTCCTCACCTTGCCAAGAGATGCTTCCGCATGCGCAATCATAGGGCGCAGCAACATAA
>JBJTRD010000134.1:0-5728 GCA_046075945.1 Flavobacteriales bacterium | reverse complement strand
GCCTGCACGCGTCTCGGAGCGCTTGGCTGCAGGAGTGAGGTGCGTGATGAAGAGGAATTTCTTGGAATGCATACAGAGCGCACTATTCAACTTTACGACTGTAAAATCTTTTTAAAGGTGTCGAAATCCAGAAGATTCAATTGCTCTTTCCGTCGTTCATTCAAATGACTGAATTCAAAAAACTCATTACGCTCTTTCAATGGAGCACCAATTGGAAATTTTTTGGAGAGAACACCTACGCCCCAATCGGTATCAATACAACAGGATTGGACCGAAGGGTTGCTGCGCCATTTTACAAACGCTTTCCAGCAGGTGCCATTCCATAAATTGCCAGCGGGCGAGAGCCGATATTCGTATTGCTCGCGTGCATGCCACTCAGACGGTGGATTGCAGTCGTGCAAAATGACGAAGCCATCTTCTTGCAGAAATTTCAGTGCGTTTTGTATGTCGCGATCGACTTGCTCTGCAATATGCAGCCCATCGATGAAGATTGCATCGAAGCGATGCGATGAAGAGAGGATTTCTCCCCTGGAAAGTTTATCGAAGAAGTCATCACTGGTAAGCTTGAAATCCACAGGATTGCTTTCGAACTCAACACCCGGATCAACGCTGTATTTTTCGGAAGCAATAATTTTATCGAAGTTTTTAGTAGGATCGCACACCCCAATTTCCAGGTAAGAAGTATGACCTGATTTCAGTGAGAGAATGAAGTTAATAATTTCTGTTCGCGATGGCCGCTTGGAACGCTCCAGGCTTGCGAGTTTTATAACCCGCTGATGAGTGGCGTCATTCGATACCAATTTACCCTTGAAGTAATATTTCAGGGGCTGAAGGCGCAGGAGCGTTTGTTTGAGTGACATAGCAGCACAATATTAATTCATTATCGCTTCTTTTTAAGGAAGTGGCATCGGAATGATGCGATGCTTTCTTCTTCTTGCCTCCTGCGCTCCTTGTGCTGCGCGCTATATCGGTGAACCAGCTTCGGCGCGTCACAGGACTGAAAACAAGAATAGCCGCTTGGAAAAAGGGTCTAGAGCACAATCGTGTACTTCTCCCTCATTTTTTGCAACTGCTCATCGGGTATTTCATGCACGTTCGCGCTGCCATGGCGATTTTCTACCGTTGCAACATGCACCCGGTAGCCATGCTCTTTCGCTAATTTGAAAAATACCTCAAGCTCCCATTCAAGTGTGAAGGTATTGTGTACGATTATTTTTTCGGTTGACTGCTGCATGGCGATGCGAACGCTCGCTTCGCAATTCTTGTAAGCAAGGTGATTTTCCTGAAAACGAAATTCATAGTTCCCATGTTCATCCGTAAAATAATCATCGACGCAGAACATGGGATATTTCCCGCCTTCGCTCAACACCCTTGCGAGGGTTGTTTTGCCGCTGCCGGGCAAACCGCGAAGCAGAATGAGTTCCTTCATTAGGATTGCACTACTTTGAATTCACTGGTGAAATGAAATTCCAGCTCGGGATAATTTTTTCGTTCCATATCGAGCATAAACGATGAAGGCGCCAAAAACACATCATTTTCGTCTTTGTCCTTCACCATGTTCTGTCCTTTGATGCGTTTGAACTCCGCCAGCTTTTCAGGATGGTCGGTGGTAATCCAGCACGCTTTGTAATACGTCTTTGGTTCAAATTCGCACTTGGCTCCGTATTCGTGCTCAAGACGGTACCGAATAACTTCAAATTGAAGTTCACCTACCGTACCTACGATTTTACGATTGCCCGGATCTTGCACGAAGAGCTGCGCCACACCTTCTTCAGTGAGCTGACGAATTCCTTTTTCAAGTTGCTTCGACTTCATAGGGTCTTTATTGACCAGCTCTTTGAAAATTTCGGGTGAGAAGCTGGGAATGCCTTTGAAGATCATCTCTTCACCTTCTGTCAAGGTGTCGCCAATCTTGAAATTTCCGGTGTCGTACAGTCCAATAACATCGCCTGCATACGCCTCGTCAATGGTCGTTTTTGCAGACGCCATAAACGTGACGGGATTGGGGTATTTGAATTCTTTGTCGAGACGAACGTGATGGTAGAACTTGTTTCGTTCGAACGTGCCACTGCACACCCGCAAGAATGCAATGCGGTCGCGGTGACGCGGGTCGATGTTTGCGTGAATCTTGAAAACGAACCCTGAAAACTTATTCTCTGTGGGCTCTACCACACGCAAGCTCGATTCACGGTGTTGAGGAGTAGGAGCGAGCTCAAGAAACTTATCGAGCAATTCTTTCACACCGAAATTATTCATGGCCGATCCGAAAAACACCGGTGCAAGTTTGCCTTGCAAATATTTCGTACGATCGAACGGATCATACACACTTTCAATCAACTCAACATCTTCTCTCAACTGGTCGGCATATTCACCCACAAGTTGATCGAGTAGGGGATCGCTCAGGTTACTAATGGAAACTATCTCTTCGCTTATTTTCGTTTTCAGCGATTCAAACAGGTTGATGGTTTTATCATAAAGTTTATACACTCCTTTGAACGAATACCCTTTGCTGATGGGCCACGAGAGGGGCTGCACCTTGATGTTGAGCTCTTCCTCCAGTTCATCGAGTAAGTCAAAGGCATCCTGACCTTCCAGGTCCATTTTATTGATGAACACAATGACGGGCGTATCGCGCATGCGGCATACTTCCATCAAACGACGTGTTTGAGTTTCAACTCCTTTTACACTGTCGATGACGAGTATTACGCTGTCGACGGCTGTGAGCGTGCGATAGGTATCTTCTGCGAAATCTTTGTGACCGGGTGTGTCGAGCAGGTTCACCTGCATGCCATTGTATTCGAACACCATTACGGAGGTGGCTACCGATATGCCACGTTGCCGTTCAATTTCCATGAAGTCGGAAGCGGCCGTCTTGGTAATCTTATTGCTCTTAACCGCACCGGCTGTTTGGATAGCACCACCAAACAAGAGAAGCTTCTCAGTGAGTGTGGTTTTACCGGCGTCGGGGTGAGAGATGATGGCAAATGTCTTTCTGCGTTGTATTTCTTCTTTTAAGGCCATGCCGCGAAGATAAGGATCGAGTGGCCTTGCTGTGGGTTGTAAGTTGAAGGTTGGAATGTTGAAAGTTGAGGGTTTGCAAGGGCACTCCAACAACTTGCACGGACAATGAGTTGAAGGTTGGAAATTTGAAAGTTCGGTAGGGCACTCCAACAACCTGCAACCTACAAATTTCAAACAATCTACAAAGAATCTACTTCAAATCAGAGGCAATCTCCATCGGATCGCTGCCGGCAGCGTAAGACTTCATCCAGGCGCCGTCAGGAGAGACCAGGACTTTGTGGAAATTCCATTCTACCTTATCGTCTGATACTCCATTTGCGTCCTTGTTCAGAAGCCAGGTGTATACAGCGTGTTGGTTGTTTCCTTTGACATCAATTTTTGAAGACAACGGGAATGTGACACCATATTTTTTTTCGCAGAATTCGGCAATCTCTTGCTCAGTACCCGGCTCTTGTCCGAGGAACTGATTGCACGGAAAACCAATGATCACAAGTTTGTCTTTGTGCTTTTCATAGAGTGCCTCCAGTTTCGCATACTGCGGAGTGTGGCCGCACTTGCTGGCTACATTCACGCATAGCACATATTTTCCTTTGTAAGACGACATGTTGACGGCTTTTCCATCGATATCAGTGTAGGATAATTCGTAAAATGACTTCGGAGTAGATGCGATCATAGTGGCTTTTTTAGCAGGGGAGACAAAATTGCGGAAACTGAATGCAGCCAAAGCAACGGCAAGGACAGCAACGATGATGAGTACGGTTTTCATGCATTAAGAACACTTAACCGATAGGAAGGTTCACAGGGCTCATTGCAAGTTGCAAGTTATTGAAGGGCGCTCCCTAACTTTCAACTTTCCAACCTTCAACTATATAAGTGACACATCTCACAGCAGTGATCACTCGCAAAAACCGTCAACGTGCATCAGCCTGAAAGCATCTTGCGGTTGCTATTGGATGGGCTGGCTCCGGGCATTATGTATATGAAGTGCGAATGGCTGTACGTAGGAAAGTTCGTTAAGAACAAGTATAGATAATTAGGGGTGGCAATAAACCTTTAAAACGTGCCTTTGTTATTGGAGTATGCGTGGAGTCAAAAAACAACACCTTCCTGAAAAGACATGCCCGGTTTGCTGCCGCCCTTTTTCCTGGAGAAAAAAGTGGGCCGCTGTATGGGATGAAGTAAAATATTGCAGCGATCGCTGCCGAATGAACAAGGGTATCGCATGAATGCAAGCATCATTTTTCCTCATCAGTTGTTTCGTGAAACCCCCGGAGATGCCGCAGGGAATAGGTCTCAAGCTGAGGATATCTGGATGGTAGAGGAGCCGTTGTTTTTTCTGCAATACCATTTTCACCCCATCAAGCGTGCTTACCACCGCGCTACCATGAAAGTGTATGAGGCGGAGCTTTTAGCGAAGGGGAAAAAGGTGCATTACATAGAAGCGCATAATCCGTTGGCCGACGTCCGCGAGTTAATCAAATATCTATCGAAACAAGGCATTGATGCCATTTACATATATGATGTAATCGACGACTGGCTCGAGCAGCGAATCACACAATCAATTTCATCAATATCACTATCGCTACACTGGCAGCACTCCCCCATGTTTCTTGAGTCGAAAAAGGATGTGCTCGATTATTCTGCCGGAAAAAAGCGATTGTTTCATGCCGATTTTTATAAGAAGCAGCGCATCAAGCATCGAATCCTGGTCGATAGCAGCAAACAACCATTGGGCGGGCAGTGGTCGTTCGATGAGGAGAATCGCAAACGATATCCGAATAAGGCAACTCCGCCAAAGCTCCCGCAACTGGCGGCATCGGATGTATGGCAGGAAGCGGTGAACTATGTGAGTGAACATTTCGAGAATCCGTATGAACTTCCGTTGAGCTCACAGCGATATCCTATTACACGCGATGAGGCGTTGAAGTGGCTCGATGATTTTCTGGAAAACAGGTTGCATGATTTCGGTGTGTATGAAGACGCAATCGTGAAAAACGAGCGAACACTACATCACAGCATATTGACACCCATGCTGAATGTGGGGCTTATCACGCCGCGTGAAGTAATTGATCGCACGCTGCAATTTGCTGAGACGAGTGAGGTGCCGATGAACTCACTGGAAGGATTTATCCGGCAGGTAATTGGTTGGCGCGAGTACATACGTATGGTGTACGAGTGGAAGGGCAGGCAAGAGCGAACGCGCAACTACTGGGGCTTCAAGCGCACCTTGCCGAGGTCTTTTTGGATGGGCACTACGGGTATTGAGCCGCTCGACGATACCATTCAGAAAGTGCGCGAAACCGGTTATTGCCACCACATAGAGCGGCTCATGATTGCCGGCAATTTTATGTTGCTCAATGAGTATAATCCTGATGAAGTGTATCGATGGTTTATGGAAATGTTCATTGACGCCTACGATTGGGTGATGGTGCCCAACGTGTATGGCATGAGCCAGTTTGCCGATGGTGGCCTGATGGCTACAAAGCCCTACATCAGCGGAAGTAATTATGTGATGAAGATGAGCAACCATGCGAAGGGGCCCTGGCAGGAAACGTGGGATGCGTTGTTCTGGCGTTTCATTGACAATCATCGAATTTTTTTTCAAACCAACCCGCGCCTGAATATGATGGTGCGCACGCTCGATAAGATGTCGGAAGAAAAGGTGAGGCGCATACGTGCGTTTGTCTGGACTTCGGAGGGTGAACCT
>JBJTRD010000133.1:0-2996 GCA_046075945.1 Flavobacteriales bacterium | reverse complement strand
ATGAATGACGGAATGCGTCGTGAATGGTCAACACAGCAGCTGAGCGCAGGAGCTTACACACTCGTCATAAGCTCGGGTAGTCAGGCTGTTTTAACTCAGAAGTTTATTAAGTAATAAATAAAAAGCGAAGGGAAACCCCGACCCAATGGGCGGGGTTTCTTTTTTAGATACATGAAACGATACGCCGTATTGGTGGCCGCAGGCAGTGGAAAGCGCATGGGAGCGCCGGTGCCGAAACAATTTCTTCCCGCAGCAGGCAAACCGTTGCTGTATCATACGCTGCAACGCATGTTCGATTTTAATGCGGAAATGCGTTTGATTTTGGTGCTTCACCCCGACTACATCGATACGTGGAAAGAATTGGTATCTGAATATGACATTACGATTCCGCACGAAATAGTTGAGGGCGGTGCAGAGCGATTTCATTCCGTGAAGTCGGCCATTGATTCTATTTTTGAAGAAGATGCTGTTGTTGGAATACACGATGGTGTGCGCCCGCTGGTGAGTATCGACACGTTGCGGCGGTGTTATGAAACAGCGGAGCGTATGGGCAATGCAGTACCCGTTGTCTCCGTGAACGACAGCTTGCGCGAGGTGCACGGAGAACAGAACCATGCCATCGCACGATCGAACATCCGGATAGTTCAAACGCCCCAGTGTTTTCGGTTGAAAGAATTGCGCAGCGCATTTGAACAATCGTATCATGCATCATTTACCGACGATGCATCCGTAATGGAGGCCGCAGGACACACCATTCACTTAGTGGAGGGAAATCGTGAGAATATGAAAGTGACAACGCCGGAGGATATGAGGTTTATTGAGTGGGTTCTTCGAGTTGAAGGTTGAAAGTTGCAGGTTGAACGTTGGAAAAGGCGTAACCTTTGGCTGAGGAAGAACCATTCCCAACCTGCAACTTTCAACTTTCAACTACTAAACTGCAACCAGCAACAGGCACCCGTTTTTTCCACGCCAGCCATACCAGCATCACAAACACAGCAGAGGCAAGCATATAAAACAACCAGTGATTGAGCAGGCTGTTTTCAGGGGTTTCCATAGTTCCATACAGTCGGAACATATAAAAAGCCGTTGCGTTGTTGATGAAGTGGGCAAGAATGGAAGCCCACAAACTACCGCTCCAGACAACGAGGTATCCGAGTAGTCCGCCCATGATCATACGCGGAAGAAAGCCATAGAACTGCATGTGGATGAGGCTAAACAAGAAGGCTGTGGCCCATATAGCAATGTGAATGTTGCGTGTTGCTTTAGAAAGTAAGGGCATGATAACCCCTCTGAATACAAGCTCTTCGCAAAGTGCGGGAATGATGGCAATGCTCAGAAAAGCAACAGCAATGGGCACATTGGAAGAAGGTTCCATGAACATATTCGTCATTCGTTCGGCGAGTTCTTCGGTGGGTTTGAACGTTCGTTCGAGCCATGAATTTTCAGGAATAAGCAGACCGTTAATGAAAGAAGAAAGGTCGATGAGCGGCGCGGCTGATGCAATAATGACTGGCGCCAGCAGCAAAATGATGTTGCCTTTGTTCAGCATCAGATAATGAATGGGCTCACCACTAAAGAGTACAAAGAATAGCAGAACAGGCAGCGCGAACCCAACGAGTTGCGTTATGTTGTTCATCCAGATAAGCGCATGCGCATACTTCGGCTCCGGCTGAGAAATAAGGAGTGGTAAATCTTGAAATGGAATGTCGAAAACCACCGAAGCGGCAACCATAGCCGCCACGCTGCCCAAACCAATGAGTGTAAGCACAAGGGCTCCGAAAATTATCAACTGCGGCGTTGGTCCTAATCCTTTGAGCAATGCATTCATGCTACAAATAAAGCAAAGTATCTTTGCGCACCCATTTTCGGATGATTAAAATCGGAAACATAGAATTACCGGATTTCCCGTTGTTGCTTGCGCCTATGGAAGACGTGAGCGATCCTCCGTTTCGGTTGGTGTGTAAGGAGAATGGTGTGGACATGATGTATACCGAGTTCATAAGCAGCGAAGGCCTCATCCGCGATGCTGCCAAGAGTCGCATGAAGCTCGACATCTTTGAATACGAGCGGCCTATTGGTGTGCAGATATTCGGCAGCGACACGGAAACGATGGTGAAGTGCGCAGAAATCATTGAAGCCACCAATCCCGACTTGCTCGACATCAATTATGGTTGTCCGGTAAGTAAAGTTACCTGTAAGGGCGCAGGAGCAGGCATTTTGAAGGATATTCCCAAGATGGTTTCGATGACTGAGGCCATTGTGAAAGCCACGAAATTGCCGGTCACGGTGAAGACACGCCTGGGGTGGGATGAGGACAGTAAGAATGTAGTGGAAGTTGCCGAGCGTCTGCAGGATATTGGCATACAAGCCCTCACGGTGCACGGGCGCACACGTGTGCAGATGTACAAGGGTTTTGCGGACTGGACCTTAATAGCGCGCATCAAGGAAAATCAGCGCATGCGCATTCCTGTGTTTGGTAATGGCGATATTGATTCGCCAGAAAAGGCAGAGGAGTATAAAAATAAGTACGGTGTAGATGGAGTTATGATAGGCCGTGCCAGTATTGGTTATCCGTGGATTTTCAATGAGATCAAACACTATGTGCGCACCGGAGAGAAGCTGCCTCCGCCTACCGTTGTCATGCGTGCCGAAGCATGTCGTAAACATTTTGAATTTTCGCTGAAATGGAAGGGCCCTGTTTTGGGCATACTCGAAATGCGCCGTCATTACAGCAACTATTTCAAGGGACTGCCGCATTTTAAAGAAGACCGTATGGAGCTTGTAACTACCAATGATGCAGAAGTTGTGTTGCGTAAGCTCGAGGAGATAGTGAGTAAATACGAAGGCGCAATCTTTTAACTAGTTGCAGGTTGCAGGTTGGGAAGAGAGCTACCACTATCGATGGAACTCCTTGCCCAACTTTCAACTTTCAACTTGTAACTATGCGCAACAAATCCCTTCCGAGATCTTTCCGATAATATTTTCCTTTCCAATCT
>JBJTRD010000132.1:0-2871 GCA_046075945.1 Flavobacteriales bacterium | reverse complement strand
GGGGGGAAGTAAGTCCATAAAATCAGGATTGTTGTCACGAAGCACATAATGTGTAGTTATGAGCGGATTATAGGACGCCAATTTTTCAATTACCGGCAGTTGCTGAGCAGCATCGCCACACCAGCCCTCGGTTATAACCACCCAATGCATGGGTTTATCAATGGCCTGAATCTTTCGAACGAGTGCAGACGAAGGAATGAATGTTTTCTCCCAACGATGCATGCGATGCATGTTCAGCTTTGAATATGCAAGCAGCGACTCAGACTGCTGATGACCCGTAACTTTGCCCTCAAGTTGCAACGCCTCCACCATGGCAACGTATTCCGAATAAGTATAGCTTTTCTGAGGAAGAGTAATTTTCATAGTTTGGAAAAAGAGCAAAAACGCTGCGGCAATATTGCCTAAAACAGAGAAACCAACCAAATGATAAACATCACCACTCACTTGCGAAAAATGTCGACCACTCTTTCTGTTAGCGGCCAGGCAGAGTACAATCTTCCTGTAATGCACATTCTCGATTACGCCGGGACCGAATCGCTAAATGCGCTGGTAGGAAAAACACTATCGATTCGCTTCACCGGAAATATCCATTGCATCGCTACCGGAAAAAAGATTAAGAAGACATACGGAGAAGGCTTGTGTTACGATGCGTTCCTTACTTCGCCGCTTGGTTCACCAAGCATTGTGAGGCCCGAATTGAGCAGAATACATGAAGGCATCGCCCTACGCGATTTTGAGTGGGAACAAAAACACCACAACCAACCCCATTTTGTATATCTGTCGAAAACGAGCAATCTGAAAGTCGGTGTCACCCGAAGTACCAATTTGTTTTCACGCTGGATAGATCAGGGTGCTACTGAAGGAATAAAGCTGGCCGAAACACCCTATCGCCAATTGGCCGGAAGCATAGAGGTATTACTTAAAGAACACCTCGCCGATAAAACAGCCTGGCAAGCGATGCTCAAAGGCGAATGCAGCGATACGGAAAATATCGTCGATGCCAAGAACCGTTTTCTGGACCAGCTGCCGGAAGAGCTTCATCCATTCATTGCGGAAGACGACACAATCACGCATATATCTTATCCGGTATTGAGTTTACCGCGAAGCCCAAAATCACTCAAACTCGATACTTCCCCGATAGTTGAGGGTGAACTGAAAGGTATCAAGGGTCAGTATCTTTTGTTGGATGGGGATCGTGTATTTAATGTTCGGGCCCATTCCGGGTATGAGGTGGAATTCCAAGCCGATTAATTGGTCGCCTGCATGAAAATGAACTTTTTTCTTGCGGGGGGCGCAGAAAGGTCTATATTTGTCGTGACTGCTCTTTTTTCAACAATATGTTTTCTTCTTTGGTCAATGTTTGTTGGAGTTCGAAGTTGTCTAATATTTTAATCAACAAACAGTTTTAAAAATGAACATTTTTGTTTCAGGGCTGAATTACAGCATGTCGAGCGAAGAGCTTGGCGAAGTTTTTTCTAGTTTCGGTGCCGTGGCATCTGCCAAGGTAGTAACTGACCGCGCTACAGGTCGTTCACGCGGTTTTGGTTTCGTAGAAATGCCATCAGAAGATGAAGGCCGTGCGGCTATCGCACAGTTGGATCAATCTGAGGTGGGTGGTCGTAAAATCAATGTGAAGGAAGCTGAAGAGCGTCCACGCAGCAACGATCGTCCGCGCAGCAATTTCGGCGGTGGTGGTCGTCGTGAAGGTGGTTACAAGCCTCGCTTCAACCGCGACGGTGACGGCGGTGGTGGTTACGATCGCGGAAATCGCTATTAAGATATCCCCCAACTCCAGATATAAAAAAAGCCGCAGTAGCGGCTTTTTTTGTGCATCTTCTTCGTAGCGGGGGGGGGGCACGATCCCCCGACCTCATGATTATGAATCATGCGCTCTAACCAGCTGAGCTACCCCGCCAAATTTGAGGGCGCAAATATAGACACATTCCTTCGCTTCAAAAACAAGGGTAAAAAACTTCCGGCGACGCATAAAAAAACTTATTCTTGCATAACGACTTATTACAACCTAAACACATGGCCAAAAAACCCATCGAACTTGAATATATTCTCCGCACCTCAGATAGTATATTGTACAACTGTATGTCAACGCCCAGTGGATTGGAAGAATGGTTTGCCCCACAGGTACACATCCGTGGAGATGTGTATACCTTTATGTGGGAAGGTGAAGAACGTAAAGCACAATTGATTTCCAAGAAAAAAGAGCAAATGGTACGTTATCAATGGCTCGACGAAAGCGATAAAGAGACTAACTTTTTTGAGCTACGCATAAAAATAGATGAGATGACGGGAGAATTGGCTATGATAGTGACCGATTTTGCTGAAGAGGGCGAAGAGGATGATCAGCGCATGTTGTGGGATGAAGCGGTTCATGAATTAAAACGACATATTGGAGGATAAGCAGCGAAACCATGAAATTCTACTTACCATTCATAGCTCTTTTATTCACTTCACTCCTCAGTTCGGCGCAATCTGCTGTCGTCTCTTCAGGCGGTGATGCAACGGGTTCCGGCGGATCGGCCGCCTATTCCATCGGGCAGGTATCTATCGACTATTCCACGGGTACAGGTGGTTCCATACAGGAAGGAGTGCAACAAACTTTCGAAGTTTCGCAGGTTAACGTGCACGAATCCTTGAATCATGTGCAGCTTTCCTTTTTTCCGAATCCGGCAAAGGATGAACTCAATATTACGATGACCGAATTCGAGAACGGACTAACCGCCACTATTCGTGATAGCAAGGGAATGACCGTTCTCGAATTCGGTCATCGTAATATTGCGTTCATCCTTTGCCGGATTCGGAAAAAAGGAAAGCTGCACATGATTCAAGGATTCGTGCACGTTAACCTGCGAAACT
>JBJTRD010000131.1:0-4860 GCA_046075945.1 Flavobacteriales bacterium | reverse complement strand
AAATCGTACTCGTCCAGATCGATACTCCTATTTGTGCCTTCTCCAACTGCCCGAAAAGTAACTTCGCGCAAACGACCAATCTCACGCAAACAATTTGGTATGCGATGACTGTTAACTACAAAACATTCGAAATGATCATAGCTCAATGTTTTGCAATCTTCAATTGACACAATTTCATTTTGAATCAAACGTGTATCAACGGGAGGAATTATTTCTTCAATTGTTTTCGTTGTTCTCAGTTTGCGGAAATACGCTCTTTTTACGTCAAATTCGCTTCCGAGAGCATAGGTTTTTGCTCGCAGATAACGACCATATTGTTCGAGCGAGCTAAACACTTCAGTGTCCTTTGGTTGAATGGGCCTTCCAATTTTCATTCGGATAGCCTGACCCTTCTTGCGCAACATTTCTGCGGGCAAGGCAAGCGTGCGCAGGTTGGGATGAATCATTCCCAACAGTTGAAACAATCGTGAATTGCGGCCATCAAAAAAAACAGGAACAACCGGCACTTGTGCGTTACGCACTATTTTCATAACCGAACTTGCCCATTTCTTATCGGCCACCGCATGCATGTCGTCCTGATAAGTGCTTACCTCGCCCGCCGGAAAAATCCCCAATGGAAAACCACTCTCGATATGAAGCTTAACGGCCTTTATTCCGCCAACATTCGAATAAGCTTCTTTGCGCGATTCGAAGGGATTTACCGCCAAGAAATAATCCTTGATGGGTTCTACATTCTGAAGTAAAAAATTCGCCATCACCTTGAAGTCGGGCCTCACCTTGGCGATTGCAGATATCATGGCCAGCCCATCGAGCGCTCCAAACGGATGATTGGCCACTACGATAAATGGGCCCGAACGAGGAATGTGCTCCAACTGTTTTTCATCTATCTCAATCGAAATGTTCAGCTGCTCAAAGAGCACATCAATACTTTCAAGTCCCGGCGCATCACACATGCGCTCGTACAACTCATTAACCCGATCAATGCGTGCTACGTTACTTAAGAGTGCAACGAGTAGATTTTCTTTGGGCAAACGCGCTGCTGCTGCAAGCGCGTCTGAGGTAATGAGTTTTTTGGCAAGCATGGCTATTCAACCAACACGGGCATGGTTTGTCGTGTTGTTTCAGTTTGTATTATCACTTGGTATACGCCCGGTGCAAACGATTCCGCATTGAAGAAGAAGTTCGAATCGCCCCTACGCAAAAATCCATCATGAAGAATCGAAATGGTTCGTCCGGTAAGATCTGCTATGCTCAACGTAGCGCGATTAGTGCGCAATGAGTTCACCTCGATACACGTAATGGATGAAGCCGGATTCGGATAAATACGATTGATATTCGACGAATCAAATTCTTCCAATCCCACATTTTCCCCTAAAATTTCAAACGACCAGAAACCGGTCGGAGCGGGCATTGGGCGCACTTGTATTTTTCCACTTACCGATTCACCCTCGATGTAATATTCGATAATGGTTCCGGTGGCCTGTGCAGGAATGGCAGCTTCCCAGTTGGTACCATTTTCCGCCATATCGAGCGCTGTGAAATCGGTCGTTCCATGCAATCTCCAATACAACGTAGCGCGCTCAACTCCTGAACGATGGCTCAAATACGCTGACACCAAATATGGATTGACATTGTCGAATGTATCGTCCAACGGCTGGTGAGAAATAAGCAAGGGATCGGCAACACCCACTGTGTGCGTAATACAGTGAATGGCGCCGCTTTGTGCGATAATATTGTTTCCGGTGTTATCGCAATCAATTGCAACCAGCGTATAGCCCGGACATACTTCGCCCCAAATGCGCAATGCCGTCGTATCGTACTGTTCTCGGTATGTAGGAATGATGATCGTATTGTTTGCGAAAACTGCATTGGTGTAAGTTCTATAGGCACCGTTGTTGTCGGGATAATTGCCCTGCGTGCTGGGTGGCGCGGGAATGCGAACAACCCGAAAAGGAGTCCCGAATTTGCTCGTGTAATTGTTCAACACATAGTTGATGTTCGCGTTGATTTGAGGACCATCGGCAACTCCGGCAGGATATTCCGAAACAAGCAGCGTCTCTTCATCCACCAACTTCATATGCATATCGATGTGATGGATTCCGTCGTATGGTAGCGTCGGCATTCTGATGTAAGTATGAATCCCCATGAATGTTTCCAGAATGTTATCGATTTCATTCGGGGTATGAGTGGGATAATAAATTGGGTAATCGCCATCGCCATCATTTTCATCGATTATTAGCTCCGATGCGAAGGCAGTTCCGAATCCATCGCTCATATAATTGCCTCCGGTATTGACCAAATCAAAAGGTGGCTCCGAGGTTTCATATAGATCAATATTCAATTCATCAGCTACATAAGAAGGCGATGTGTCGTCGTTCGGTCGATTGCGATTGTACAACCAATCAACAAGAATGAGTGAATCAACTTCATTACCGTAAACAGGATTTGCAGCATAATCGCGCAACCAAATACTGTCATAATTCGCATCTACGATTGTGACATTATCCAAATTGGAAAATGCCGCACCGCCTGTATTGGAAGAGAGCAAATAATCCTCAGTACCCTGCACATCGTCGCTGAGAATGATGACTTGCGTTTCGAGGCGCGCAGCCGCCACAATTTGCTTCAGTATAGCCGGAAAAGAAGTCCACGAGATCGTAAGGGCCTGCACCTCTTCCCACTCCGCCATAGCGCGCAAATTCGAAAAGTTTGGAGCAGATGTAATTTGTCCTGTCGAGTTAAACACGATTGTAACAGCGAACGCAAGGGACAATGCCACCATCTTCATACGGGCAAAGAAAAAATTGGAGTGTGAATGCATAGTTATGAGACTGAGTATTTTAAATTAATAGTGAATGTCATGAGTAGTTGTGATAAATGCCGGGCAGTATATACTATCTACAAATGAAGAATCGACGAACCCGACTTGCGTTAGTACCTGATATTTCAACCAGCGGTTTCCATATACTCTGCAGGTAAAAGAGGTATCAACTGACGCAGACTGCCACGTTTTCCATCCATTCGCACAACAGTTGCAATTGAAATCGGCATTCAGAAAAGTGAATGACAGACGATCCGACGCAATTCCGTTGGCGTGAGTAAATCGAAACGTAGTAAATGCCTCTTTGTACAAGGCTACATTTTGTGTGACAGCATTGTCTGCGCTGAATTCCTCGACATCCAATGTGATTGTATTGGTGATGTAATTACTTTTTTTGGTGAGCATTCGCAATGCAGCAAAGTTTTCGCGGGGCCATGAACCCTCATAATTGCCATCAGCGTTTGTTGAGGTAATAAGCGCAGTTTGGTAGGTGTTACCGAAAACACCATTTTGCACTACCTGCTTTTCCACCGTTATTTCAGCACCCGGCAATGCAACACCATCATCGGCATCCGTAACCCTACCTTGAAGGCTATAATTCACCTCCGTATTCTTCTTGCAGGAAGCAATCAGAATCAATACAAAAAAGACGAGCGAAGACCGAATGATTGATGGCATGAATAAAAATTCTTGGAGTGAGCTGAAGGCGCAGTTAACCTCAGACAAATGTAACCAATTCAAATGTTGACGAATCGGTATTGATTAGACTTAAAAATGAAACTCTCTCAAAAAGCTATCCCTGTAAAAGAAGACCGATTAAAGATTGAAACCGGCAGTTAGACGGCATTTTATTTCTTGGTAAACTTCTCTGTTTGGTTATCGAAACTAATCCAATATTCGCCCTTTCCGAGAGCAGAGCAATCGATAGAAGTTCCCCGTCCGCGTTTTACTACTTGACCAAAAACGTTAAATAATTCGTACGTCGTTTCAGATGAAAAATAAACCGACTTCGACTTTTTATCATAACGATAGGTGACGGTCTCGACTGTGCTGGTTACTTCACATACCGGTGATTTTCGCAAATCTCCTTCAAAACTCTTTTGCACTACGCGTAACTTGTTGAGTCCACTTGTGAGTTGCACCTGAAAACGGTATATGTTTTTCACATTCGTTCCATTGCCTACAACTTCTCCAATAATGACCCATCGGTTCCATTTATACTGTTGCACTATAAAAGGAATCTTACCCATCTCTCCGGTTGTTTCCCAGGTGAGAGCTCCATTAATACCGCAGGTTATCGATGTGCAAACGAAGGTAGGAGAAGGCTCAAGAGCACCGGGGTTGAGAATTTTGGGTGTGCAACCATCCTTGTGTTTAATGAGGATGTTCACAGGATCACCGTTTTTCAGACCATAAATCGTAAGATCTATTTCAAACGCCTGTGTATTTATTTCATCATTTGTGGCCAGTCCATTAACCAAAACCTCATAGATACAATACCCCATTCCATCTGGTGAAGCGGCGTTGATAACAAAGATGTTTCGTTGCTGATATCGACCCTCAAGTAAAATGGAACCTGCTGTGCAAGCCATATGTATGGCAAACACTGCGCACAAAGCAATCCATCTTTTAGCCACTTGCAATTTCATAAAGCAAACCTGCAATCGGGTGCTTGGAGTTTAATTTCGGTTAGGGGGCAAAAGTATCTAATTTGGCTTGAGTCACGGAAATGATTTCGGGAAAAAATTCGTCGAATGTCGAAATAATAGCCGTTTTGTGTTCCTTGAAGGCCGTAATCCCAAGCTGCAGCGGGTTTTCAAAGGGTATTCGCCTCGACATTTGTCCTAAAATCGTAGCTACTCCTTCCGACGTGGCGTACATCTGCATCCAATTGTATTTAATCATATTCTCCAGAATAAACTTGCGTTTTTCGCTCATTTCTGAACCTCTCGCTGCCAGTAAATCGTACGTCGTTCCTATCCAGACATCATGGCTCGTCTCCTCATACTGTTCCCAGCGCATGCAAAGCACATGGTCGA
>JBJTRD010000130.1:0-4394 GCA_046075945.1 Flavobacteriales bacterium | reverse complement strand
TACCGCCACAAAACCATGCGTAGCTTGCGTATCAATAGTCAATGACGAATCTGCAAATCCAACGGCATACGCACCATGCTCTGTCACCGACTGATCGACCGCCTGAAAGCTGGTTACACCTTTCATATTGTCCGAAGATGTTGCGCCAAAAATGGTTACATGTTCACCCAATATTTCTTCGAATGCGCGGATGCAAAGGTCATTGGCAATGTCGATGCCCGAACCAAGGAAGTACACCATGTTGATGCTGGGTTGTTGGCTTTTTAAGGAATGCGCAAGCTCCAGACTCTTTTCGTAAGAGTTTTTTCCTGTTAGGCCATCTACGTTGGCTACTGCAAATTCTTTTCCCTTTACAGCCATGAGTGCCATGTCTTTCAAAGACTCACTCACACCTTCTCGTCCTACAACACCACAGCAGGAGGTAGCTACAATGCGGGCATTGGGAGCCATCTCATGCGCTTGTTGAACCATCTCCTGAAAATTATGACCTATCGAAGCATGAAGAATTATGAGATCGGTGTCTTTATAGTCGTTGCCTAAAGCAATTTCCATACATTCCATTACAGCGCGACGTGTATTGACAATACGGCCGCTGGCAGAGTAAAATTGTAACATAGAAAAGTCGTGTTTATTGATTATGGCTGCAAAGAACTCCTTGCTTTTGCAATAAGAAACTGACGAAGGTTAGAAGTAGATTTTATTTATATGATAATTATCACTGATTGCTTCGAGGTTGGTGCATTGCATCATTTTGAAAGAGTATTCGTTGTTTCTATTATTGCCAATTGAAATGTATTAACGATGAAAAAATTCCTTGTAGTAGCGTTGTTTCTTGTTTTAGTGACAGTGTTGTATTTGGCAATGAACGGATTATTCAGTTCTGCAGAGGTCAATGAAGTGGATATGCCCGGATATCGAATTGCAGGTATTGAACATCGGGGACCGTATGAGGAAATTGGAGCTGCGTTTGAACGCATCCATCAACTGGCTGATAGTTGCGGCATTCCTGCGAAATTAATCGGTGTTTATTTCGATGACCCTTCAACAATGGAATCCGACTCGCTCCGCTCCATTGCCGGAGTGATTGTTTCAGAGCAGGATAGTGCTAAACTATCTGCCGTAAGTGGAGTGGTTACGATGTCAATTCCCGCCGGACCAGCCGCCGCGGTGGATTTTAAAACGGAAGGGAAGCTGGCGATGATTATCGGCGCAATGAAATCCTACCCGACATTAACGAAGCATATGGTTTCTTCCGGGAAAGCGGAAAAAATTCAGTACGTGTATGAAGTGTATAATGAAAGTTCGACACGTTATGTCATGCAGTATAAACCCTGAGTGCTACGATGGTACTTGCATATTGGGTAAGTTTAGAGTAATCGTTGTTCCTGCACCGGGTGCTGACTCCAATTGAACACTGCCACCAATGCGTTCGGTCATTTCTTTAACGATGTAAAGACCTAGCCCCGAGCCGCTGCGATCGGTGGTGCCTCTGTAAAACATATCAAATACACGTGATAGATTTTCAGGTGAAATACCTTTTCCGTTATCAGCAAATGTAATAATACAGCATTGCGCGTTTGCTTCAATTTCAACACGCAGCCAGCTGGCTTCTTTCGCAGGATCGCTGTACTTCACACTGTTCGACATGATGTTGTGAATGATTGATTTTAATCTCCGCTCGTCGGAATAAAACCCAGTCGAAAGATGAGTTACTAATTCCAGCGCTACTGTGGTGCCTTCATAGAATTTCAGGTCTTCGTGTGTGTTGCGTATTAGTTGTTCGATTTCGATGCACACGGGAGCAATTTCCAGTCGGGCATTTTTCGAATAATCGATGATGTCTTTGATGGTCGCATCCAGACGTTGGATCGATTTGTAGATTTCACCAATGAATCGGTTACGCGCAGGGGCATCCGTTTCATCCATCTCAATAAGGCCGAGCAATCCCTTTATTGATAAAAGCGGGGCGCGTAGATTGTGTGAGGCGCTATAAACGAATTGGTCGAGCTCATGATTAACCTTTTCAAGCTCTGCGTTTTGTGCTTTTAGTCGCTCCTCACTTTTCTTTAATTCTGTTATTTCCTGACCATACACAATTACATACTGCTGTTCGCCATCGGTTAGACTAGGACGGTGCAGACGCACGTAGTGTTTTTCTTGAGGTGTGCCCACGTGAAAGGACTCTTCGAATTGAAGGTCTTCACCTGTGTGCATTACGTGCTCGAATGCTTGCCGGCGTTTGACAGATAAATCCGAATTTCGGTTCTTCCGTTTCCAGAATTCGACATCCGTCTTTCCAATCATCCATTCGCGGATTTCGTCATCTTTCACAGCGGCTTTATTCACGAAAAGATAGCATGAGTTCGTATCAACTACGACCAATTCAGATGGAAGCTGATTCAATACTGCCCGAAGCAATTGATTCTCCTTGATAACAGAATCATATTTTTCGCGGTCAATGTGTCCGGAAGAATCTTTATTTATATCGGACGGTGTCATGCTTGAGGGCGCGAAAAGTAGAGCGTTTTCATTTCTACAAACGCATGGATCGCATGACGAATGTCAGTTGTTTCTGCGCCTTAGATCTAATCTGGTAAAATTTCTGAGCTCGATGTGTATTTCTGTACCTACCCCGGGCGTTGAGTTGAGTTGAATGGTTCCGCCCAGCTTTTCGGTCATTTCTTTCACGATATACAAGCCCAAACCGGATCCGGGTTGCGCACTGGTGCCTCTGTAAAACATATCAAAAACACGCGCGGTGTGCTCCGGTTGAATTCCTATACCATTGTCAGTAAATAGCAATGTGCAGCGCGTTTCATCAATAGTGACATCAATGTTCAGCCATGAATTTCCTTTGGAGGCGTCCGCATATTTAACAGCATTAGAAATAATGTTATGAAGGATAGACTTCAATCTGCTTGCATCAGAGTAAAAGGTCGGGTCTGTTGGGATGTTTTGACGAATTGCAAGGCGTGAGTTTTCATAAAAACGCAGGTCTTCCGTAATGTGATGAATTAAATCGGACAGGTTAACGGGGTGCGGATTGAGCGGGAGGCGCGCATTTTTTGAATATTCGATGATGTCGCGTATCGTAGCATCCAATCGTTCGATGGATTTGTTAGCTTCTCCAATGTATCGTTCAATTTCAGCCGCTGGAGTTTTACCGGGCGATACAAGGCTCAATAACCCTTTCATGGAGAGCAAGGGAGCTCTGAGATTGTGCGATGCGCTGTACACAAACTGGTCAAGTTCAGCATTTACCTTTTCGAGTTCGGCATTCTGTTGAATGAGTTTATGTTCTGTTTGCTTGAGTGTTGTGATATCAATGCCGTAGGAGAGCAAAAATTGTAATTCATCCTTTTCGAAATAGGGATGTGTGATACGCACGTAATGTTTTTCTTGTGGAGTGCCTGCATGAAAGACCTCTTCGACCCCGGTCGATTTTCGTTCTGCTACGGCTTCTTTAAAGCCTTCGATGCGTTGCAGTGTTTTGTCGAGCGGTAAATTCTTTGCCTTCCAGTATTCAATTTCTGCACGACCAATAAGCCAATTGCGGAGCTCTTCGTTTTTGATTGCATGCCGATTGACGAACAAAAATTTAAATTCCGGATCGAACACGGCCAGTTCGGCGGGCAGCTGTTGAAGGAGCGCCTCGTAAAAGAGGTTCTTGCGCTGAAGTTCTTGAATTTCGGATGCACTTAATCGCTCCGGGTTCTTTTCAGCGGGATGTTGCACGGCAGAAGTTTCCATACATAGCAACCAGCGGTCTTCCTTGTCGAGCTGAACCACTTTACACTTCCATGTGGCAAAAATTTGTATCGAAAACAAATCGATTGTTCCGCTAGCTGTCGAGGATTTTTTGAGATTTTGGATGAATGTCAAAAGCTCTTGAGCGCTATTAGGGGCGAGCAAATCAAAGATGGACGTGGCATTGGGGAAGGATGACTTGAATTGTTCACTGCAATGCTGGACCTGTCCATCTTCGCCGCATACTACGTGCAACGCATAGAGCCGGTTTATTAATTCGGATTTGAAAAGTTCCTGCATTGGAGAATCGATGTTGCAAATTATGGCTAATAATCATCAACGCATCAATTTTTACGGTATGACCGGATTCGCCACCGCGGGCTGACACAGTTGCCGGGGTTTAGCGTAGGGTAATGCCGGCGGAAACTGAGAGTGGTTTTCATCAATTTATAAGCGGTGATTGTTGGATGTTGCCAGCATACGATTCTTGGAGGGTTGCGTTTCACCTAAAGGGAAAATCTGATAGCATTTATCGAAGTAGATAATTTCTTTTGGCCTGATACATCATCAAGTATCCTCTTTTGTTGGCTTCAGAAAGGAAAGAACGGCGTATTAAAGTTTCCATGAACAGCTGCTTTTCAAGGAAG
>JBJTRD010000129.1:0-3406 GCA_046075945.1 Flavobacteriales bacterium | reverse complement strand
TTCCGACTTTCCAATTCAAAACCTACCCTTCGGAATATTCCGCACCGATAGTCAGTTCCCACATGTCTGCTGTGCCATTGGCGAGCAGCTCATCGATTTAAAAGCACTGCACGTAATGGGCTATCTGGAGAATTTACCCTTCACGCTGGAAGACATGGTAAGCCCAACTCTCAATCGCTGTATGCGTCATGGCAAACAAGCCATGCGCGATTTACGCAACCGGGTGTCTAAACTTTTGCGCAGCGATATGCCCGACCTACGCGAGAAAGAACATCATGTGCGTCAGGTTTTGTTTCGTCAGGATGAAGTTCAAATGCTGATGCCCATTGGCGTGGGTGATTATACCGACTTCTACAGCAGCGAAGATCATGCACGCAACGTCGGCACCATGTTCCGCGACCCGGCCAAAGCCCTGCTTCCCAATTGGAAACATTTACCCGTTGGTTATCATGGCCGTTCATCCAGTATTGTAATCAGTGGAACTCCCATTCATCGTCCGATGGGTCAGCTCAATCCCACCGACGAAACACCTCCCACCTTTGGACCCACCAAACAACTTGACTTCGAACTGGAGATGGCCTTTGTCACCTTTGATGGCAAACCACTCGGACAGCGCATCACTACTGCCGAAGCCGACGATTATATTTTCGGCATGCTGCTGTTCAACGACTGGAGCGCGCGCGATATTCAACGGTGGGAATATGTGCCGCTAGGGCCGTTCCTTGCCAAAAATTTCGCATCAACGGTGTCACCATGGGTCGTAACACTCGATGCACTCGAACCCTTCCGTGTGCCGGGGCCTGAGCAAGACCCTCAGGTGCTGCCCTATCTCGAATACAATGGAAAGAAAAATATTGATATACAACTGGAAGTCGCAATTGTGCCTCAGAACGGTTTGGAAACAGTTGTATCCAGGAGCAACTACAAATACATGTACTGGAACATGAATCAGCAGTTGGCTCATCATACCGTCACCGGTTGCAATATTCGTTGCGGCGACATGATGGCCAGTGGCACCATCAGCGGTCCGCATGAAGGTTCATACGGCAGCATGCTCGAAATTGCCTGGAAAGGAACCAAACCCGTCCCGATGCAAGATGGATCACAACGTACCTTCATTCAAGATGGAGATACTATTGTCATGCATGGTTACGCCGAACATTCAGGCATTCGCATCGGATTCGGTGCTTGTTCCGGTTGCGTTCTTCCCGCTATGTCGTAACAGCTTGCTGAATTTGTTAATGATTCGTCAAACTCGTTCGAGTGGCTAAAGGAGAAGTAATATTTGCTCCCTCTAATATGCATTTCCTTATTCGCACCATCTGTATACTTATCGCTTTTTTGGTAGCTGCCAAAGAAGTGGTTGCATTCTGTGGTGAGTTACAATCGAACGAATACAATGTATTTACTGCATTAGATCATCAATCACTGGATGTATGGTTGTGCGAATGCGAAGAGGGTTCCGAGCGCAACGAAACGGATGAATCCGATTTTCCTTTCGATTCAGACAATCATGCATTTTGTGTTTCAATAGAAAACGTTGCACTAGTTTGGAAAATTTCTGCGAAAACCAGCGCCGAAGTGCCCCTATCAAACAGGCACTTGTTCATCACCTTTCGAAATATGCGTTTGTGAAATCAATATATTGGCACTTGTCGTTGTCCTTTATGTTGATTTTAACTTATGCATCCTACTTCAGAAAACCACCTGTCATTTAATTTGAGTCATGTCCTGGAAGAACTGAGCCATCAGCTTCCGGCGCAGGCCCCTCTCAAGGATTTCATCCATCATAACACCTTACACGCATTTCAGTATTTGCCTTTCAAAGAAGGCATCCGAAAAGCATCGAGGCGTTTTGGTTATCGGGTATTATTACCCTTGAAGGAGTATCGCCAGTCATACAACGCCGGCCGTATCAATCACGACATACTCGTGCGTACCGTTCAAGAGCACAAAGGTCTCGAACAATTGGGCGCATGGGTAGACCGAATGGTTACCAAGTCTTTCGAGATTCCCGAGCCACCGCGCATCGGCATGCTGCGCGGTCTTTGGAAGCGTAGATATAAAATCGACATTGATTCACTCGTACATCCCATCTTATTCAGAATACTTTGCAACTACCTCGATCAAGGCATTTCCATATGGCAATTTCCGGAAAAGGATAAGGGATTTCTAGAGGCTCTGCGTGCTATGGAGCGTAATTCTGCGGTTAGCCTTTTCCGAACAAAGCGAGGGCGTGCACTTTTTCTGAATAAAGAAACCAACATTGAAGAGCTACTCAGTCAATTGGTTGATGGCCCAAACCGATACGCCCAATACCTGTTCGATCAGCAATTTGCACATCAAGGATGGTCGGGTATGGTAGCAACCGTTGAGCACCAACCATTCACCTTGCTTGATAAGCGCGATATCAAACTGGAAGAACTAATTTTTCTTGAATTGGTTTTGGAAATAGATGCCCTTGAATATCGACTTGGCAACAATTGGAAACCACTGCCCAAAAAGCTCATTCGCTATGTTCCGGATTTATTCGAAGAAGTTCCTGTTTCTGAACTAGAAGAAGTGCTATTCCTCTGGCACCTTGCCTTTGAATGGAGTTACTACGACACGGTGCTAGGCGGCATACACACCCCCAATCCACAATTGAGAGAAAAACGTGAGCATACTTTTCAATCTATTTTTTGTATAGACGACCGTGAATGTTCGCTGCGACGTTACCTCGAAAATGAAGACCCCAATTGTTATACCTACGGCTCACCAGGCTTCTTCGGTATTGAATTTTACTTTCAACCGGTCGATGGAAAATTCACCACCAAGCTGTGCCCTGCTCCTGTCAACCCATCTTTTCTAATAAAAGAAGTTTCAACCGATAGTGTTAGAAAACGTGATTTGCACCTATCAAAAGAAGCACACTCGTTGCACAGCGGTTTGTTCGTGAGTCAGACACTTGGCTTCTGGTCTGCACTCAAACTTGCAATCAATGTATTCAATCCGAAATTTCAACCCGGTGCAGCTTCTTCTTTCGGCCACATGAGTAAACAAGCCGAACTGAAAATTGAACGGACTTCTGATTTGAAAGAGGGCGATTTGTATCAAGGCTTCTCAGCTCAGGAAATGGCAACGCGTGTCGAAACAACGTTGCGAAGCATCGGTCTGGTCAAAGATTTCGCACCCATTGTTTACATAGTCGGACACGGCGCAAGCAGCACCAACAATCCGCACTACGCGGCATACGATTGTGGCGCATGTTCAGGAAGGGCGGGCTCTGTGAACGCGCGCGTGTTTTGCGCAATGGCCAACCATCGGGAAGTTCGCGATATACTGGCTTCTAAGGGAATTCATATACCCAACTCAACACAATTTGTCGGTGCTTTGCACGATACCACCCGCGATGAAATTGAATTTT
>JBJTRD010000128.1:0-2273 GCA_046075945.1 Flavobacteriales bacterium | reverse complement strand
GCAAGATAGAGAGTGAATGGCGAATGGCGAATGGCAAATGGCGAGTGGCCAGCAAGCAGAATATAATTCACATTCGTCACTCGCCATTAGCCAATCGCCACTAATAAAAAAAGCGCCGCTTGGTTAAGGGAGCGGCGCTTTATCTATTAAGAGCAATTAAAGGTTGGGAATCGTATAAACTTTACCCGATTAGTTGTTGGTCTTTTTGTTGGGGTCGGAATTAGATTCAGTTTCTTCATCAAGGCCCAAATCAAAAGTAATAGGCATAATGTAGTTGGAGTCTGAAGGAATTCCGTTTTTGGCTGCTGGCACCCATGTTGGGAGCGAAGACACAAAGCGCAATGCTTCCTCATCGAGAAGGGCATGCACACCATCTGTAATTTGGGGCTGGCTCACTTCACCGGTGGCATCAATTGTAAAGGTTACGTATACTGTTCCCTGAATTTTCTCCTTTTTGGCCTGAGCCGGGTAATTGAGCGAATCGGACACTAACTTTTGCAATGCCGCCATTCCTCCGGGAAACTTAGCAGGCTGTGAGATGCGATTTGTTTTTACAAAATTCTCATCCGGGTAAAAACGATCGGGCTTGGGTTTGCCTTCAAAATTCCATCGCTTCCAGGTACCCACCTTGAAACCATTCTTGAAACGTCCCTCCGATTCCTTATAGCCATTTGCATAGAAGTAGGTAAAATCACCATTGCCAACAAGTAATTCCTTGTCCGCGTAAATGCCGGTCATAAAGGATTCACCCGTCAAGTAATTTACAACCACTTTAAAAGAGCTATCGTTAATAGTAGTAACCTCACGCTCGAAACGAGCCTTGTTCGTGTCGGAAGTTTTGCGGTGCTGAAAGTCCAGCGAATCGCGGCGTATCTGAGCAACCCCGACAAGGGTGAACAGAAAAAGCGGAATACAACAGACAACTCGTAGAATTTGCGTCATACAATTTAGTCACTTGAATTAGGCCGCGCTAAAATAAGCTAAATAAAGACGCGCACAACGTCGAAGGTGGCCTTCCTTTTTGGAACATTTGCGGAAAATTTTGATTCCTGTTATGGACTACGTATTTGAAAAGATTTGGAATGAGACAGTTACGCGCATTTCGGCGTCGTATGGAGAGAAGTTGGACTACGCAGCCATACTCTTCCTAATTGGTGTGCAGGAGCTCGGGCAGGATTATCAGAAATTCAGGAAAGATCAAAAGGTTGAGCTTATGCATATTGGCATTTGCTCGTTGCTGGTACCTTATGGCTATTACACGTTTATTGGCCGCGATGAGGAAGGCTGGCCACACTTCGAACGCAACAGCGCCCTGCCGCACCTTTCACCGCCAGAGCAAGAGTTGCTCGTGCGCAAGGCAATCGTGCAATACTTCTCGTAGGCACCGCTTTACTATTTCGTTTTTATTCTCTGGCCAATCTGCAATCGGTCGGAGCTCAGACCATTGATTTTTTTGAGCTTGCTTACCGTTGTTCCATACTTTGCTGCAATCGCTGAAAGCGTGTCGCCACTCTTTACAATGTGCACACCCTTCTGATTTTTTGCCGACTTTGTCACAGGCTTCTTCTTTTCCTTCGGAATAGCACCCACCGGATCTTTTGCAGACTTACGATCTTCGTAAAGGCAAACAGGCATGCGCCAGCGATTCTGATTGGGATGCTCCTCGGCATAGGCAAGCGTATTCATGAATGACTTATAAAGAAGTAACCCCTTCAAATCGTAACCTTTCTGCGTGAGGTGTATGTGATCGTCCTTTGCGTATCCCTTCTCATTCCAGTCGCGAATGCGCTTGTAGCCTCCCGACAAGTCATAGAAATTCCAGTACAAACAATTGTTGGCAGCAGCCAGCGAGTCCATCACATAGTTGTATCGTATTCCTGCGTCTATGTATCTCTTCTTGTAATATAAGTCCTGCATAGACGTGAGGATAATCGTAACATCCGGATTCACTGCACGAAATTTCTTCACCGCCTTTCGAACCATATCCAGCATATCGGAAGGGACCTCGTTGGTGTAAAGAATATTGTTTGTTCCGTAATCGATAATTACAATATCGGGGCGAATGACTGCGGCCTGTTCCTCCATTTTATCGAGGTACAATACTGCCTGAAATGGCGAGGCCCCCACACCAAATGGCTGATACATCAACCCTTTCTCTTCGGCGTGCTCGATGCTCATACCATAAAAGGTCAGGGTCCGACGACGGGGCGCAGTGAGGGTGTCATTCATCCACTTTAACCCAACCGAACCGATAGCACCACGATGAAGAATAG
>JBJTRD010000127.1:0-2502 GCA_046075945.1 Flavobacteriales bacterium | reverse complement strand
CTGTTTTGCTTGCACTGTGCGCAATGCTAGCCGAACCAATACCGGCTTCGTTGCTGAAACTCGCACGGCGAAAGCCCATCATCATCACACCAATGAATCCGCCCTTCATTGCGTCGGCATGAAAAGCGCCGTTCCAAATCTGTGCAAAGGCATCGCCGATGTGTGTGATGTTCGCACCAATAATGAGTAATGAAAATAGCACATATACCGCCACCATAAAGGGTACAATTTTATCCGAAACTCGCGCGATACTTTTAATTCCTCCCATGATAACAAGGCCTACAGCCAGCGCCATAATAATTCCGAAGGTCAACGATGAAACACTGTCTGCACCCAGTGTTTGCGACACCTGCGCATAGGCCTGATTGGCCTGTATCATGTTGCCACCTCCCAATGTACCACCAATACACATCACCGCAAAGAGTGCAGCCAATATTTTCCCGAACCCTTTCATGTTGCGCAACGCCAGACCCTTCGACAAATAATACATGGGGCCGCCACTCACTTCGCCTTTCGCATCGATGACACGGTATTTAACGCCCAACGTGCATTCAATGAATTTGCTGCTCATGCCGATAAGACCTGCTACAATCATCCAAAACGTTGCCCCCGGTCCGCCTACTGCAATCGCCACCGCTACAAGCGAAATATTGCCCAGCCCCAGTGTGCCGCTGAGCGCTGCAGTGAGCGCCTGAAACTGCGACACCTCGCATTTGTCTTCGGGCTTGGCATATTTGCCGCGCGTGATATCGAGCGCATGTTTAAATCCGCGCACATTGATGAATCCGAAATAAAAGGTAAACCAAACCGCGGCACCAATGAGCAACACTACCACGAGCCAGCAATCTTGCGTAACCGGATCGCCGTTCGGATGAAGCAGCGCAGTGCCCGAATCGGTATAGACCACCGGATCGTAGATGCCGCAAGCCGCAAACGGGTCCCACAACAGCACAGTCGCCAACGCATCGACCAAAGGCGTAAACCACTTGTTTAGTTTTTCAGAGACCGATGTTGCCGGCACCGTAAATTCAGCCTGTGCCATGGTGCCCAGGCTATCAGTGACTGTCAGCACGTAGGGAATTCCTTCCTGGATGCCCAGGCACAGGGTGCTCTCGACCGGTGTGTCGCGCTTCGACCATTTGAATCGATAAGGCGCTTGCCCTCCTGTTACAACGGCTGTGCAGGAGGCGTCACCAATTTCCTCCGTTGGGTTTTGTGTAGTAACCTCGAGTTGCATTTGCGCCGAAAGACTTCCGAATAGAAGCATGAGCGCTACAAGTAGAATAGAATTCTTCATAGTTTGGACAATCCTTCTGCTCACGAATTAGAAATGCCCACTTTCATTCCCGCATGCTTGCGCTCGTTAAGCTCCGTCACCATGAAGTCGGCCAGATCACCGCTGGTCACCTTCCAGCCGGGGGTTGGATAATTGTCCTGCACCTTATACGCTCCCGTGCGCTCGCCCTCCTCAATCATGGGCGGACACACAAAAGTGAACTCCATGCGGCTGGTGAGCAATGCATCCAGCACGCGTATATGCGCTTGTGTGAGATCCACATATTCACGCGGAAAAGTCGATGTTTCATATACTTTCAAATGTTCGCTGGCCTGCAAAGCACCAATACCGCCTATTGCGATAATGCGTCGCACTTTGCACTGTCGCATCGCATTGATGATGTGGTTGATGAACACCAATCGATAGGAGAGCTCATCAGAACTTAGGCAAGAGATTACGGCTTCCTGCCCTGCCATATGCCTGGCAATATCCTGCTGATGCATGGCATCCCCTTGCACAACGGTAAGATTGGGGTGCAGCAATGAAACAGATTCAGAATGACGCACGAAGGCAGTAACCTTGTGTCCTTTTTCCAACGCGCGCTTCACCACGTGTGCGCCCACACGGCCGTTGGCTCCCAATACTATTACTTTCATAAACGTTCGATTTGAGTGGGCAATGTAGGTTAATCATTTGAAACTACCTCAACCAGCATCGGCAGTTGAAAGGAAAAATGGCGATGCAATGTTCGTCCGATCCGCACCGAAGACCTTGACCATTTGCAGCCTCGATAAAAAAAGTTTGGTATTAACCCCTCATGCGCCCTACTTTTGCAGTCCTAAAATGAAGGAGGTATATCCGTTATGCTGATTATTCCGGTAAAAGAAGGCGAAAGCATCGACCGCGCTCTGAAGAAGTTCAAAAAGAAGTTCGAAAAAACAGGCGTTGTAAAACAATTGCGCAGTCGTCAGGCGTACACCAAGAAGAGTGTATCACGTCGTGAAGAAATCAAGAAAGCTGCATACATTTCAACGCTTCGACGCGAAGAAATGTAATAACAGACTCTTGTTCACAATACGAAAGGTGGGTTTTTGGTTTTAACCGAAAACTCACCTTTCTTGCTATGGTGCAAACTGAAAAATTCTTGAACTATCTCCTTACCGAGAAACGATGCTCGCCGCATACCATTGATTCGTATGCAGTTGACCTCGCCCAGTTTGCGCAAT
>JBJTRD010000126.1:0-12753 GCA_046075945.1 Flavobacteriales bacterium | reverse complement strand
ACCCCACAATAGACGCAGGTCTTGTGGAAGGGCGCTCTTGGTCACATCCATATTCAAGTACTTATTGATTTCAGCCGTATCGCTCACCATAGCGAAACCAACTACGGGAGTGCCGGCCTGCGGATTAAACTGAAGTTTGCGCAATGGATATTTTCTGCTCAATTCAACTTCGCTCAACAAACTGTCCGGGCGAACGGTGGTGTCGCGGTATGCAGTGCGGATAGAATCTTGCTGAACAGTTGTGAGAGAAGTGTCCTTCAGAGCCACGTTCATCAATGAGTCTTTTCGAGCGCGATCGGGATCTTGTGAATACAAATCGGGTGCAAGCTTTTTACCGATGGTACCATACACTTCATAAAGCTTCATGAACACCTCATCCGTGCGGTAGGTATCCCAGAATTCGAGGTTTGCTGTTGCCTTCAATGTTTTGCGAACGCGCTCGCGATCATCCACGCCTGGAAGTTCAACTACAATGCGGCCTGTAAGCGACTGGCGTTGAACGTTGGCTTGTGTTACGCCGAATGGTTCGATACGCTTCTTGATAATGTTCTCAGTATTGTTGAGAGCATCGTCGGCTTCTTTTCGTAAGATTTCAATTACTTCATCATCGCTCGACTTCGCAGGGAACTTGCCTTTGTTCTCCATGGTATCGAAGATGCGCCACATCTCGAGATTCGAGGTGTTGTTTTGCTTCCATGCATCGAAGAAAAGATCTACATAGGCCTTGGAAGAACTGCGCTGAGCAATTTTCGCATCAGCAATAGACTTGACGAAGACTGGATTGGTATTGTTGTCGGATAGCGCTATGAAGAGATCGGGAATAGAAACCTCTAGCACCACGCTCATACCACCTTTCAGGTCGAGACCCAAATTCAACTCGCGCTCCTTGAGGTAGTTGTAGCTGTGACCAAATACCGGGTAGGCACTGGCATCGGCACTATCTCGAAGCGCCTTTTTGTACAACGCTGTGTAAACAGAATCTCCCGCAGTGAAAGATACACCGGCGGTATTGAGCGAGTCTTCTACGAGTTGACCAATCTTCTTTTCGTAGCTGCTTGCTACAAATGAGAAAGACAGTGAGTAGACAACTGTCAAAGAAAGAAGGATCACGAAGATCCACAAAAGCGATTTATTACGCATGTAACTAAACTAAATTGGTAAGTCCTAATTTGTCAAAGGTTGCAAATATAGTATGGCAGCAACTTTCAAACGTGTGTGAAATGAAACTTTCAACATCGGCATTGTTTGTTGTAGCACTCATATCAAAGAAAAAGCACCGCGTTGTGCAGTGCTTTACTCTTTTTACATGATGTCTTTATGCGATGTAGCCCAGCTCTTTGGCCTGTTTCATTGCGGCCATCAAGCCGAGTTTGTTGATGGTCTTCATTCCTTTCGGAGTAACACGCAATTCAACCCAGCGCTTTTCTTCTTCCATCCAGAAACGCTTGTATTGCAGATTCGGATAGAACTTGCGCTTGGTCTTAATATTTGAGTGAGACACTTTGTGTCCTGACTGAGTGGTCTTTCCTGTAATCTGACATACACGTGCCATAGCAATATACTTTTTAAAATGGTCGGCAAAGAAACAACATTTTTTTTATAAATCAGCCTTTTGCCCTAAAATTTCTTTGCGGAGCAAATTTAGCCCCGCAAAAGAAGCCATATCCATGTTGTTTTCGCGGCGCTTTCCAAGTCTCAATTCAATCGATTTGCTGCCCATTGGGCCGGCAACCGCTACATATATAAGCCCCACAGGATGGCTTTCGGTGCCTCCGCCCGGACCGGCAATACCCGTAGTAGCGATGGCCCAGTCGGACGCTGCCAATTTTCGAACGCCCTCAGCCATAGCCCTGGCCACCTCGTGACTTACCACATTCTTTTCTGCAATAAGAGCCGCATCTATATGAAGGTTCTGAATCTTTATTTCATTGTTATACGCTATGACACCTCCCCGGTAATAATCGCTTGCACCCGCCACCGATGTAATAAGTCGCGACAATGTTCCTCCTGTACAACTTTCTGCAATAGCCAATGTGGAAGAATTCGAACGCAAAAGCTCTCCAACAATATCCTGAAGCGTATCCTTATCATAGCCATATACATGCTCGCCCACAATCTGTAGAAGCGCTTGTTCGCATTCATGAAAATCCCTTTCGACATCACGGCCTCCATCCTGGTAGCTCGACATGCGCAACTTTACCATACCCGGTGAAGGCAGATAGGCCAGAGCAATGAGTCGGTCTTCCAACATTTTTTCCCAGCCCTTCAATTTGTCCGCTAAAAAGGACTCGCCCACTCCCGTGGTCAGCACGGTGCGATGGCGAATAACCGGACGACGATAAAAAATAGCTAATTTCCCAAACACCTCGTCCTCCATCATACCCTTCATTTCGTAGGGAACACCGGGCATGGAGATGAATACCCTGTCACCTCGCTCGAACCACATGCCGCAGGCCGTGCCTCGAAAATTATGAATAACGGTGCACGCTGCAGGTAATGCCGCTTGCTGGCGATTCACTTCGAGCATTGGAAGTCCGCGTTGTTCGAAAAATTCAGTAATCCGTGCAAGTGCCGCTTCATTCATTATCAATTCAGTATTGAAATAAGAACAAAGCGTGTGCTTGGTAATATCATCCTTGGTAGGACCAAGGCCTCCGGTCATTATAATGATTTCACTTCGTGAAGAAGACTCATCCAATGCGGCCTTGATTTCTTCTCTGCTATCGGAAATGACTACCGTGCGGTTTACTTTAATACCAATGGCGTTGAGCTGTTCGCCGAGCCACGCCGCATTGGTGTTGATGGTTTGCCCTATCAACAATTCGTCGCCAATTGAAATGATTTCTGCAGCTATCTGATTTAATGCTTTCTCCATGCAACATCTTTTTGCTCCTGCAACTTTTGATGAACTTTACACAATTAACAACCATCGGGCAACCAAGGTTCAATTCACTGAAGTCGAGAAAATTCAGAAAAAAAAGTGTTCAACTGTATTTTTTTTGGATTTTCTTATCAATTTGGCGGTCCATTAATTTCAACAACCATGAAAAGAATTTTACTTGTTTTAGTTTCATTTCTTGCTACCTGGAGCATTCAGGCTCAGGTAATCTTTTATGTCGAATCGCCCGAAGAAGTAGAGGGTGATTATGAAATGACCTGGTCAGACCCCGCCAATGGATGGGGTAGCCCCGATTTAAATTTTCCGGAAAACTCAGTGCTCGACACGCTGGTCATGGCGTACGATGGTTCTGCTGCCGATTCACTGTGCTGCGATACCGCAGGAGGCATTGTGAATGCCATGGATGTCTTCGGTAAGATTGCTGTGCTTTACCGCGGTAGTTGCCAATTCGGTGTAAAGGCTACCAATGCTCAGAACGCCGGTGCTGTGGCTGTCGTTGTTATCAATAATGCCCCCGGTGCTCCTATTGTTCCTGCCGCAGGCGATGTTGGTGCGAATGTTACCATTCCACTTATCATCATCACGCAAGATGCAGGTGCGCTGCTAGTAGAGGCCATTAACTCTGGAACTGTAACCGGATTCATCGGTTCTAAAAATGGCTACTATCCGAACGATATTGGAATGTGGCCAAAAGACTTATTAGTTGCTCCTTCAACCCTCGTTCCATCGCTCGTTGCAACCAACGAATCCGAATTTACAGTGCCCTTGGGTTCGTGGGTGTATAACTTCGGTTACAACAACCAAACTGCAGTAAGAATGGAAGTTACTGTCAATTCAGAAGCAGGTGTGGTTTATACTGAAACTTCCGAATCTGTCGACCTCATCTCAGGTGATAGTATATTCTTCGCAATGCCTGAATTCTCGGCAGCAAACTATTCCGGTTACTACGATATCAGCTATGCGTTGTTTAGCGATTCAATCGATTCGTTTGTTTCGGATAATGGCCGCAGCGCATCGTTCAAAATGAGTGACGAATTCCTCAGTTATGGTGCGCTCGATTCAACAACTCAGCTGCCCGTTCCCGATGCATTTTACAGGCCCAGCGCTAGTACAGGTGACTTTATGAGCTGCATCTATTTCCGCAATCCAAACGCAAGCAGATTGTTTGCTGAAGGTATTGAGTTTGCTGCCTCAACAGCAACAGCCGACTCTCTGACCAACCTCTATTTCGAAACGGTATTGTATGAATGGAACGACGACTTTACCGATTTGAATGATCCGAACCTTGCCTTCGATAATTTAAATGCAATTGCATATGGCGAATATTATTACGATAGCAACTTGCAGAATGAATTGGTCTACTCACCATTTGATCCGGGAACAGAACTTGAGGATGATGTTCGCTATCTGTTCTGCGTATCAACTGCGGCAACGAATGTTTACGTAGGTTTCTCTACAGAACATGATTATGATGAGCGCCTCAACTATTCACTTGAGCCGGTAGGCCCAATCAGCGATAATGGCACGTGGTATTCAGCAGGCTTTGGAACCGATGTAGTACCTTGCTTGTTGGCTAAGCTCACCGATGTTTCATTGGGTGTTAATGATCAAAACCTCACTTCATCGGAATTAGCGGCCTTCCCGAACCCAAGCGCAACCTTTATTCAAGTTCCTCTGGGAAAAGAGGATTGGAATTCACTTGAGATGTATGATCAGAAAGGAATGATGGTTTCATCGCGCTCACTCGATTCAGTGAAAAACAACGTCCGTATTGATGTGAACAACATGCAAAATGGTCTTTACACTATTCGCCTGGTGAACAATCAGGAACAGCGTAACTTCAAAGTACTCGTGTCGAAATAACCGAGAATTTTTTCGATAAAATAAAAATCAAGAGGCTGTCTCAAAAAGGCAGCCTCTTTTATTGACTGACTTTTGAATGCCAAATGCTTTGTAAGCCCGATTTTTTTTTACCTTTCGCACCATTAACCTCAAAACTCTTAGTTAACATGAGAAGATTTTACTTGTTTGCAGCTGTCTCACTTTTCACTTGCGCGGCCTTCGGTCAAAGCCGAAAAGCAACCGCCCCTGTGAATGGTCCGAAGCGCACCGTAAGCATCGAACAACCTTCGTTGCACAATACTCCAACGGCCAACCTGGTTCAGAAAAAGACTCAAAAGCCAGCAGCTTATCCAATTAATCCTGCGGCAAAATCAATGACCTTGTGGGAACAGGTGATTGGTACAACCACCTACGACAACCAGTCGAACAATTCATGCCAGCAGCGAATCGTGGTAGATAACAACGGCATGGCACGTGCCACCTGGATGCTAAGTACCGCAGCAAACTCAACTACCTGGCCCGATCGCGGAACGGGGTATAACCTGGGAATGGAAGAAAACTGGGATGCTGAACCGGTTGATCGTTTGGAAGACTATCGTTGCGGATGGCCCGGTATAATGCTTACCGGCGATGGCAGCGAAGCCTACATGAGCCATCTTGGAGTAGATTCCATTGCATTTGTAAAGCGTGATGCACTCGGAAGCGGCGGGTGGACCACCACCCGTTGCCCGGGCACAATCTCCAACGACTTTTTATGGCCGCGTTCGGTGGCCGATGGCAATACCATACACGCAATTGCACTGAGTGCTCCCTCGGGCTTGAATGGCACGCCCGCGTATGGTATAGATGGCAACCTGCTTTATTGGCGCTCAACCGAAAATGGCGCCAGTTGGGATATTCTAAACCATCATTTCGGGGCTCTTGATTCGCTCAACTACAAAAATATCGAGGCAGACTCCTATGCAATCGATGCGCGCGACGGCAAAGTTGCCATCGCTATTTTCAGTGAGGATTGTGATACCCGCCTTCTCACCAGTGACGACAACGGACTTACCTGGAGCTCACAAATTATTTGGGATTTCCCCATTTTCGGATACACAGGCGATTCGCTCAGCGATATTGATCTTGACGGCATTGCCGACACCATCGTTACTTCGGACGGAACCGGTGCATTGTTGCTCGACGAAAATGGCGTGGCTCACGTTACGTTCGGACTTTTCCAATTTCTCGATGATGTTTCAGGTGATGGCCAGTACACCATTTTTCAGCGTGAAGAACTCGTATACTGGAATAGCAACTGGCCCACCGATTCGCTCATGGTAATTGGGCTTCCCGAAGAAAGCGCCAACGATGCCGACGATGTTATGACCTATACCATCGACAATGTTCCGGATTATCGAACAAGTCTCTCGTCGATGTCTACTATGGCAGAAGGTGATGACGGAAGAATCTACGTTGTCTTTCGCACGGCCGATGAAGAGTACCTCGGCGATCAATTGTTCAGCCACTTGTATGTGACCACCAGCAGCGATGGTGGAGACACTTGGGGACCACAAGTTGAATTGACCCCGGACCTGGAATTTAACGAATACGAATACGCCTTCCCTTCGATGTTCAACCGCGTTTCGGACAAAATGCACATTGTAGTGCAACGCGATACTGAGCCCGGCATAAACGTCCGTGGCGATTTAGACCCGTGGGATAATAACGATATCGTATACCTGGCAATTACTCCGGACTTCGATATCACTGAAAACGTGAATGAAAATACCTCGCTGCAAATAAATCTGTACCCGAATCCAACAACAGGTATGGTAAATATTACAGGTGAAAACCTAGCAAATGCCCCTGTACGCGTTTACAATGCTTTAGGAAGTGAAATCGTGTACACGCGCATTGGTAAAAATATGACCGGTGCAGATCGCGCTTCTTTCGATTTCACCTATCTGCCGGCAGGTACGTACACACTTTCTGTGGGTGCCGGTGAAAACAGCGTCAGTAAAGAGTTTGTAATCCAGCATTGATAAAACGGGCAACGACATCGTTGCCACACTTTATGCAGCCACACCATGGCAGAAAACAAGAGGTCGCAGTTGCGACCTCTTGTTTTTCATACCTTCGCAACATGCAAGGACAAGCTCAATTAAAAGTCACTCTGCTGCAGTTAATCAGCACCTCGGTTACCTTGCTTGTTGCTGATTATTTGATGGATTCCATTCGCTTTGAACAGCCGTGGGTAGCTATTGTAACAGCTATCGTACTGGCACTGCTCAATGCTTTTCTTAAGCCATTGCTGGTTCTGCTAACAATACCGGCCACCGTATTCACACTGGGCCTTTTCTTATTAGTAATAAATGCAGCTATCCTCATGATAGCCGCTCAAATCGTTGATGGCTTTTACGTCGATGGTTTTTGGGCTGCAGTTTTACTTGCATTATTCATCTCGCTTGTGAACAGCTTGCTGGGCGGTAATGTCCGCGTTGTGCGACATTCCGGCGAAGATGATTTCGAATAGCTCTCGGTTTTTATTGACATCCGATAAACATCAGTCGCACAGGTCAGCGAGGCGTATTACTTTCGCCTCCAATATTAGATACCATGAAATTCTTTATTGATACCGCCAACCTTGCCCAAATAAAGGAAGCACATGATTTGGGTATTCTCGACGGCGTAACCACCAACCCATCGCTCATGGCCAAAGAAGGCATCTCGGGCAAGGACAACGTAATGAAACATTACAAAACCATTTGCGATATCGTTGGAGACGGTGATGTGAGTGCCGAAGTAATTGCTACCGACTTCGCCGGTATGGTATCCGAAGGTGAAGAATTGGCAGAATTGCATCCCAATATCGTTGTGAAGGTTCCCATGATTCAGGAAGGTGTGAAGGCGTTGAAGTACTTCAGCGACAAGGGCATTCGAACCAACTGCACGCTGGTATTTTCGGCAGGCCAGGCATTGATTGCGGCTAAAGCAGGCGCGTCGTATGTTTCGCCTTTCATCGGTCGCCTCGATGATATTTCAACGGATGGCCTTGATCTTATCGAGCAGATTCGTCTCATCTACGACAACTACGGATATGAAACAGAAATTCTCGCAGCCAGTGTGCGCCATCCCATGCACATCATCAAGTGCGCAGAGATTGGCGCCGATGTAATGACCGGCCCGCTCAGTGCCATCGTAGCGCTCATGAAACACCCGCTAACAGATAACGGCCTGGCGCAATTCCTGGCCGACCATGCGAAAGCAGCTAAATAGGGGCAAATGACGAACGGCGAATGACGAATACCCTCGGGGTTTACTTTTGATTCTCTCGCCATTCGCCACTTGCCACTTGCCAATACCATGCTTCTCCCCATCCACCCCGACAACCCCGATCCGCGCAAGATTACGCAGGTGGTCGAATGTCTTCAGAAAGGAGGAATCATTGTGTATCCCACCGACACGGTATACAGCATGGGGTGCGATATGCTCAACCCGAAGGCACTCGAAAAACTTGCACTCATCAAACAAATAAAACTGGAGAAGGCCAACTTCTCGCTCATCTGTTACGACCTAAGCCATCTCACCGAATACAGCAAGCAGCTCAGCAATCCCGTCTATAAATTGATGCGAAATGTGTTGCCGGGACCCTACACGTTCATTCTCGAAGCGAGCAAAGCGATACCGAAAATATTTTCAGACAGAAAAAAGACGGTGGGAATTCGTGTACCCGACAATGCAATTGCACGTGCCATTGTAGAGGCCCTCGGTCATCCGATTGTAGCCACCTCCGTGCACGACGATGATGCAATGCTGGACTACACCACCGACGCTGAACTTATCCATGAGAAATGGAGCAACCGCGTCGATATTGTGATTGACGGAGGACCGGGAGGACTAGAGCCCTCTACCATTATCAGTTGTGTAAACGACGACATCGAAGTGCTTCGAATTGGGAAAGGCAGCGTTGACGGAATTTAGCCTCCCTTGCTGCCAAAGCTGCGCAGATGTGTGAATGCATCTCCAATACACTCTACAATGTCGCGTGCAATCATCGAATCGATTCCGCGCACATCGGCAGCTACATCGCCCGCCAACCCATGCAGAAAAACTCCGAGCAAACAAGCGTCAACATGTTCATAACACTGGGCTAAAAAGCTTCCGATCATGCCACTCAACACATCGCCGCTACCCGCGGTAGCCATGCCCGGATTCCCCGTGGCGTTGATGTAAACGATTCCATTTGGAGTTGTTATGCGCGTATGAGCGCCCTTAAGGACGATGAAGATTTTTAGCTCACTCGAAATTTTTAACTGTGTCTCCAATCGGTCGAAACTCGAAAGATGCAACGGGGGTAAAATACATTCCACATTGACCCGTTCGCAAGTTTGCCTGCACGTGAAATCGGGTCCGAATGACGCTGTTAATTTCACAAGTTGGTATTAACTGTTGTATTTCCAATGAAAAAGCTACTATTTCTCACATTGCTTGTATTCAGTGTCCTACGCATTCATGCTCAGCCGCCCATTGCGTATTACGACCATACCCGGCTGTACCGGGAAGCACTGGAACTGTTCGACCACGAAAAATACGTGGCTGCCATGGAGAAATTTCAGGAATACATCGGGCTGGAAAAAAATCCGCAGCATGCCCTTCGTATCAACTCTGAATATTACAGCGGCATTTGTGCCTTATATCTTTTTCACAAAGATGCAGAATACCGGCTGGAGCAATTCGTCATCGAACATCCCGACTCCCCGTGGAAGATTCGAGCATTTTTCGAATTGGCAACCTTCAATTATCAGAAGAAGCAATACAAAAAAGCATTGGAATGGTTTGAGCAAGTAGATGAGCGAGACTTGAGCGAAAAAGACAAACTTGAATTGCGCTACAAACGCGGTCATAGTCTTTTTGAAACCGGCAATGCAGCCGCCGCGCGACAAGATTTCCTGGAAGTAAAACAGGAAGAAAGCGATTACCAGAAAGCTGCGCTCTATTACTACAGTCACATTGCCTACGAACAAAATGATCTGCAGGTGGCACTGGAAGGTTTCAAACAACTGGAAAGCGACGCAGCATTCAAGAGCATCGTCCCCTACTACATCACCTACATATACTACAAGCAAAAAAATTATGATGAGGTATTGAAATATGGCCCCGGCGTATTGCAGCAGGCAGAGGCCAATTCAACCAAACGGGTTCCTGAAATTTCGCGCATCATAGGCGATAGCCATTGCATGAAAAAGCAGTATGCTGAAGCAATTCCTTACCTGGAGGCCTATCACAAAGCAGCAACGGCCGCTGATATTACACGCGAAGACCATTATCAGTTGGGATATGCCTATCACCGAAGCTCATACTATGATAAGGCCATTACCGAGTACAAGAAATGCACGGAAGGCGGTGATGAACTGCACCAAAAAGCCTCTTACAACCTGGGAGAATGTTATCTGAAAGCCGATCAAAAAGAATATGCACGCAATGCATTTTCCGAAGCTGCCGATATGAGTGTAAATCCGGAAATTCAGGAAGACGCTCTTTTTAATTACTCGAAGCTTGCATTCGAACTTTCGTACAACCCTTTCCACGAGGCCATCACTGCGTTTGAAGATTATCTCAATAAATATCCCAACAGCAAACGTCGCGATGAAGCGTATGAATTCCTGCTCAATGTGTATATGCGAACGCGCAACTACGACAAGGCGCTTGCATCACTTGATAAGATTCAGAACAAGGACAACCGCGTGAAGGAGGCCTATCAGGTAGTGGCCTACAACAGAGGTGTAGAGCTTTTTCAGGCAGAAAAATTTGCCGAATCGGAGAAGTATCTGGATAAAGTGGCAACGTATCCGGTTAACCCCACCGTGAGCGCCGATGCCAAATACTGGAAGGCGGAAATAAGCTATCGTCAGGGAGACTACAACAAGGCCTCACAGCGCTTCGCTTCATTCATCAACGAACCCGGCGCATACAATTCGGAATATTACGGCATGGCGCACTACAGCCAGGGTTATGCCTACTTCAAAATGGCCAATGCCGAAGACAATGATGAGACTGCGACTTCCTTTTACAACAATGCCAACACTGCATTTCGCAAGTACATCGATGGAACGCACGGCAAAGAGAGCAAGAAAGAAAGTGACGCATGCGCGCGTGCAGCCGATTGCTTTTACGTCAATAAAAACTATTCGCAAGCCATTATTTATTACGACAAAGCCATTGCTATTAATAAAGCAGGATCCGAATATGCCTCCTACCAAAAAGCGATGTGCTACGGTTATGATGGACAGCCCGAGAAGAAATCGTGGGTGCTGAAAAATCTGCTCTCCGAAAGTCCCGACTCTAAGTTTGAGATTGATGCTAAATATGAAATTGCAAAAACATATTTGCAACAAGATCGCCTGTCGGAAGCAAAAACATATTTTAACGACATTTTAAAAAATCATGCAACCTCTGTTTATGCAAAACTGAGCATGCGCGATATGTGTCTTATTCATGTTAAAGAAGGCAACGAGCAACAAGTAAAAGAAGCATGGACAGCCATTAAAAACAAATACCACAAAGACCCTGTGGTGTGCGATGCCTATCAGATTTGTAAGTCGGTATTAATTGAAGATTCAGAGTTTCAAAACGATGCAGTCACCATTTGCGGAGCTTCAAAAAATGAACTTGAAGAAGATGTTTACCGCAAGGCAGTTTCCTTTGTTCAGGAGGGCGATTGTTCGAATGGTATTACTAAACTCACCGACTACCTCACCAAGTTTCAGCCCGCCTTTCACGCGGTAGATGCCAGTTATTTTCTGGCCAACTGCTATTACGATAAAGGAGACTACAACAAATCGCTCGAATACTGCAATTACATTATCGGACAAGGCAGCACCAATTATCGGGAAGAATGCCTGGTAATGGCCGCGACCATTTCATACAACAACAAAGATTACTCACAAGCCTTGACACATTATCGCGACCTTGAGCAAGTAGCAGTCTCGAAAAACAATTCGCTGGAAGCACAGATTGGTTTGATGCGCTGCAATTATTTACTCAATGAATTTGCCGATGCAAAAATGTATGCCGACAAAGTGTTGGCCAACGAGGCAACTCCCGAAGACATTCGCTATACCGCGTTGCTATGGCGTGGACGAATTCAACATACCAATGGCAATTATGACAATGCGATAACTGATTTGAAAGAAGTGGTGAAGCGCGGAGGTTCTGCCGGTGCTGAAAGCAAATACCTCATCGCCGCTTGCTACCACGCTAAAGGAGAATTCAAAACGGCTGAGTCGGAACTCTTCCAGCTGATCGAAAAATTCTCAGCCTTCGAAGAATGGAAGTACAAAGCATTCCTGCTTCTGATAGACGTGTATATTGGGCTGAAGGATTACTTCCAGGCGCGCGCAACCATCAACGCTATTCTGGAAAATGTTACTGAAACTTGGGTAGTCGATGCCGCGAATGCGAAAAAAACAGAACTCGACGCACTCGAAAATCCTGTGAGTAAAGAGCCATCGGTCAATGACGTTGAAATTGACCTTCAATCTAATCCGGATAATCAATAAGCACAGCACCATGAAACACCATCTTACCATCCTACTACTTGTGTTGTTTACTGCCGTGCAAGACAATCTGCGCGCTCAAAGCGACACCACCAAAACACTGGAATACGAATTTCAAATCGAAGGAAACAGACGCTTGTTTTTGCGTGATGCCAACAAAGTATCCATCTGGCCGCAAACGAAAGACAGCGTGGTGCAGATGACGCGCATTCAATACACAACGCTTCCTACACCTACGGCCATAACCATCGAACCACGCCTCATTCCGGCTGCGAAAATCAATGTAGAGGAAAAACTTCCCTACCTCTATCGCGGTTACATACGCGCCGGTTGGGGAAGCTACAACACCACTCCGGTAGATTTTTATTACACCGATGGCCGATCAAAAAAGGGCACCTTTGGCCTGCACTATCAGTTGCTGCGCGGAGATGGCGTGGTGCTCGACGACGAGGACACCATTCCCGACAGTTACAG
>JBJTRD010000125.1:0-4751 GCA_046075945.1 Flavobacteriales bacterium | reverse complement strand
CGGTGCAAGTACTCGAAAATACGGGTCACATGGGCCAACTAGAAAGTCCGGCTGAGGCGCGCAAATGGTTGAAGCAGCTGTGCAGCAATTAGGGCTTTTTCACGGCAGCAAATTCCTTGAAATTCAACGCTACCTGTAGGGCTTTTTTGAAATCGGGATCTGTCTCCAACGAAACACGCACCATGGCAGTATCATCGAATAGGCTGCGTGCAATCTGCCCTTTGACGCGTGTTTTCAGCTGAGGGGAAATTTTCTTGGTGACCTGGTGGTTTATTTTTACTTCAGACTTTTCCGCCAAGGTGAGTAAGCTGCCAATCATTGCATCCGAAACAGCAAATTTTGAAAGAAAATCATCAGCGGTTTTGTAACGGGCAAGTTCGGCGCGGTGGCCGTCCATATAAGTAAAGCAGTATTCCCGAATTACGCCGCTGTAGGCAATTTCAGACAAGAGGCCGGAGAAATAAATACTGTCGAGTGGAACGAATACGTCGGGAGTAATTCCACCACCGCCATACACAACGCGTCCTCCGGGTGTTTTGAAATGAAGAGAATCCGGAAAACGAATGCTGTCTGCGCTGGTAAGTTCTCCTTTCATTAGGCGCTCATGAAAATCATCGTTGTAATCGATGGAGTCGCCATAAGGCTTTTGAATACATCGACCGGTTGGTGTATAATAGCGGGCAACAGTGAGACGCAGTGCGCTGTTGTCGGCTAGTTCCATTTCATGTTGTACCAATCCTTTACCAAAGGAGCGTCTTCCAACGGTTACCGATCGATCCCAGTCTTGCAATGCACCCGCAACAATTTCGCTGGCAGAAGCTGAGTTCTGATCAATCATGACAATCAAATTCAGGTTGCGATACTTTCCTTTTTTACCTGATCGAATTTCTTCTTCTCCCGAATGCAGACCTCGCGTGCTTACGATTGTTTTTCCTTCGGTCAAAAACTCCTCAACTATTTCTGCAGCCTGATTGAGTAATCCACCACCGTTGCCGCGTAAGTCGAGAATGAGCGATTTGCAACCCTTCTCTTCCAGCTTCTCTGTGGCTTGCACAAATTCGTCGTAGGTTTTCTCTGCAAATCGGTCAACGCTTATGTAGCCCACGGTATCGTTCACCATAAATGAAGCCTTCACGCTTTCAATAGGAATACTTCCGCGTTCAATAGTAAATTCTTGCGCCTCGCGCTTGCCTGGCCTTATGACGGCCACTTTGACCTTGCTGCCTTGTTTGCCCTTTAGCAGCTTCTGTGCTTTATCACTATCGAGATCTTTTCCTGAAATAGCAACACCATCGACTGATACAATACGGTCGCCTGCTTTCAGACCCGCAGCTTCCGAAGGCCCGCTGGCAATAGGTTTTACGACCATGAGGGAATCATGCATCACTAAAAACTCGATACCTACACCGCTGAACTCTCCCTTCATACGCTCCGATTCCAATGCTACTTCTTCAGCCGTCATATAGTAACTGTGCGGGTCAAGATTCTTTAGTACGCTGGCAATCGCATCATCAATCAGCTGTTGCTTGTTGATGGAGTCTACATAGTTGTCTTCAATAAAATCAATAAGGCTGACGAGCTTATTGGCGTTCTGTTCTACGGATGGCTTTACCTGCAACAGGTTTTTGTCGCCCAGATTCGTTCCGATGAACATACCTGCAATCAGCGTTAGTGCAAACAACAGAGGTTGCACCGGAGAAGGCTTTTTATCTGGATGGAGGGATGGGGAATTTGGATTTCCCGGGTAATCTGAGTTCATTGCTTGGGACAAATCTAATCATGCGCCTCACATGGCCATCTACTCAACACAAAATCATTTAGACTATTTATGAGAGTCTCATCAAACGTCAGCTATCTGAATAATCTCGAGCTCGGCGCTGCGCAAAAATTCCAGGCCTGTGGTGTCTTTATATTCTTGGATATACACCATGCGTCGAATACCTGCCTGTAGTATCAATTTGCAACATTCCTTGCAGGGCGAAAGCGTGATGTACAAGGTCGATCCCTTGGCATCATTGGCGGAACGTGCAATTTTCAAGATGGCATTTGCTTCGGCATGCAACACATACCAATGGGTATCACCGTTGGAGTCTTCACAAGGATTTGGGAACCCGCTGGGGGTGCCATTGTATCCGTCGCTGATAATCATGTTATCGCGCACGAGCAACGCTCCGACTTTTTTACGTGTACAATGCGAAAGTGCGGCCCACTCGGTAGCCATTTTCAGATAGGCCCGGTCGTATCGTTCTTGCTTGCTGAAGGTTGTTTGCACAGGGTGATAAGAATTGAGATGCAAAGGAACAGTATAATCACCCTTGCACCTACCTTTGAAGCATGAAGATTTATACCCGCAAAGGCGACGATGGAACTACCGGATTACTCGGGGGTGTGCGCGTTGCCAAACACCATGCACGCATTGAAGCCTACGGCAATGTAGATGAGTTGAACTCGTACATAGGTTTGTTGCGCGATTTGCTCGTTTCGAGTACACATGAGTCATTGTTACTTTCCATTCAGGATCGTTTATTCACTATTGGCAGTCACCTTGCTGTTGACCCGTCGCACGAGGGTAAAATGAAATTACCGACTCTTTCAAGCGATGACGTCAGCGCGCTGGAACAAGCCATGGACGCACTCGACGAAGTATTACCCCCCATGACCAATTTTGTACTTCCCGGCGGGCATTCCATCGTATCCCATTGTCATATCGCAAGGTGTATCTGTCGCAGAGCTGAACGCAGCATCGTTTTTCTCCATGAACAGGAGCGGGTAGAGCCACTCATTCTGGAGTATGTAAATCGGTTGAGCGACTACCTTTTTACTCTTTCGAGAGCAGTAACAATGGAAAACGGGGCAATAGAAACGCCTTGGATTCCTCGTGTATAGGGCGGTTTGTGACGAATTTCAGGAAAATTCAAAAAGTGTTGCGGAAATGGCTGAAACATTTATTTTCGCGCAACGTTAACACCTTTACGAATTTATTACCGAACGCACTATGTACTGGACACTAGAATTGGCCTCATACCTCGAAGATGCTCCCTGGCCGGCCACGAAAGATGAATTGATCGATTTCGCAATGCGCACAGGGGCGCCGTTGGAAGTAGTAGAAAATCTGCAGCAAATAGAAGATGATGAAGAAGTATTCGACACCATCGAAGACATTTGGCCGGACTATCCGACAAAAGAAGATTTCTTCTTCAACGAAGATGAATATTGAAAAAGAAGGTCGCTGATGCGGCCTTTTTTTTATTCGTTCCGCCAAGAATTTTCTCGAGCGTAGAAAAAATTGCTGAAATAATATTCGATGTTTATATTGGTCAAAAGTTCCAATTGCTATGAGAAAAATCCTCTACTCCTTGATTGCATTCTTTTTAAGCTATGCTGTTACTGCTCAAGATGTTTATATCCCCGACCCGGAGCTATTCAACGAATTACTTTCGTTGTACGACGCAGATTTAGATGGTGCTATTTCAATAGCAGAGGCTGAAGGTGTAACCGAGCTCTTCTTGGGTTCAAGTTTTTATGATTTGACCGGCTTAGATGCTTTCAGCAATGTTCAAACAATAGATTTTTATGGAGAATATATCGGAACGGAGATTTGGGATTTAAATGATTTTCCCGGTTTAACTTCTTTCGGATTCTATGGAGTATTGGGACAGTTGAGCGCTGTTAACCACCCCTCACTTTCCAATTTTAATTCTCAATATGGCATCGCAAGTTTTATTGATTTTTCCGGCTGCTCGTCCCTCGTTTCGGTGAATCTCGAGTCGCCCGGATTTGATGATTTCTATTTATCGAATTGTGTTGCTCTGCAAAATCTGAATATCACTGGTTTATTAACCTCTGTCCAGAGTAGTGGTTTTTCCAATCTCTTTTTGACGGGTTGCTCGAATCTTCAGACCTTGAACGTATCTGCTTTGGAAAGCTGTTATTTAGATTTAGCGGGTTGTCAGGCGCTGTCTTCCATCGCATTGGAAAGTTATAACCTTGGATTTTATTGTCTTGACTTAACTCCATGCATTAATCTCAGCGACTTATCCATTATTGGCGGCTTCGATGAGCTTGACCTCAGTGAAAACATCAATTTAAGCAGCCTTACCATTACCAACTCATTAATCCCTGCCCTCAATCTCAGAAATCTTTCCCTTAGTTCATTTGAGTTCGAAAACACCAACATTGTCGCCGGAGGTGATTACCCCGCATTCATCCTCGTGGATGATCCCCTCGAATTTCAAAACATGTTCGGTATTATAACCAATGCATCATGCGATACTGTTCAGTATCTCAACACCGTTCCGGAAGACCTAGGCCCCTATGGTGAGATGGGGCAATTTTGTAACGACCCAATAGCGTGTAACTACTACTACTGCAGTGTTACTGATGACAATTGTTCTTATAGCACGACAACTGAAGTACAGTTATATGCTGAATTATTTGATTCAAGTTCTTTCGGTTTTCCGGATACTTTATTGGGGAATGTGGGTTATGTTGAGATACAGGGCACGAGTCATATCTTTCTACCGGATGAGACCGGGAGCATTGCCATCAGTGGTTTAGATTCGGGTTCAGTATACACATTGAATTTTATAGGTACCAGCGGAGCATGGCAGGCGCAGCCGATTACCATCAATTATCCCTCGTGTCAAACGCAGTATTACGCATTGACGTCAGGAATAGAGCAAGAGGTAAGTGCAGGGGTGCAAGCTCCTATTCAATGGTGGAATACTACCATGCACTGCATTGGAGGGTTT
>JBJTRD010000124.1:0-6750 GCA_046075945.1 Flavobacteriales bacterium | reverse complement strand
AGCCCGTGTTCGACGACAGCCGATTCACCATGATGGATTTTCGAATTGCACAGCACAACAACACACGGTTCATGTATGTGCTGCCAACAAGTAAGAACGAGGCATTGTTTGAGTATACACTTTTTTCGGGAAATCTTTTGTCGAGAAGTGAATACGAAACCGGCATTCGTGAATACCTCGAAATGGCAGGCATTCTCGAATATGAAGTCGTGGAGCAAGAAGCCGGGATCATACCCATGACAACTCATCCCTTTCATCAAAAAAACTCTCAACATGTGTTGCATATCGGCAGCGCCGGTGGCTGGACCAAGGCGAGCACGGGCTACACGTTTTATTTAGCAGGAACGAGGGTGGCACAGCTATGCGAACACCTGAAGAAGGGTAAATCTCTGAGGACTTTTCACGCAAAAACCCGTTTCGCTTTTTACGATGCGGTTATGCTCGATTTATTGGTGCGCCGCAATGAAGTTGGAGCGGCATTTTTTACCTCGGTCTATCAATACAATACAATCGAGCGCGTTTTTCGTTTTCTGAACGAGGAATCTAGCTTTATTGAGGAGTTGCAGATTGTTCGCAGGTCTACACCGCGCAAGGAGTTGATTCGCAGTGTTGGGCGCGCTGTATTCGGCGAATTTTGATTTGTCCGTTAGCATTCAGATGATTAGCTTTGGTGCATGGGTATTTTTCGACTCACTCCAATTCTTGCCTTTTATTTTCTAGCGCTTTCCGGCTTTGGGCAGCTCACGCCAAATACCTTATTGCGTTCGTTCAACACAGAGGTTAATTCCGTTGAAGTAGATCAGAATCGTGGTCTGGCTTATTTCGCCGGTGAATTTTCGACCTATGCAGGATCTCGCAATGGAGGTGAAATTTTTGACCAGAACACCATGCGTCCTTCCTACGCTCTGCCGTGGGTTCCTTATGTCGATATAACCGTGGATGATGGCGAAGGAGGATGGATAATTGCCACCCATTATTTCGAAGGCATCGACGAGTCGAGTACGCAGAATTATCAGTTCATTCAAATTCACCCCGATGGCAGCTACACCGATTTGCCTTACAACATAGCTACCAATCAGGCGGGTTGGGAAGTGGATGAAATGATTCGTTACGAGAATTACATCATTTACAGTGTGGGTTTTGACATCACGATTTTCAATTGGCAGACAGGAGAAGTGTTGATGGAGGCTTCGGCCAATAGTTGGGTGCGTCATTTGGTGGTGTATGACAACATGCTTTATGTAACCGGCTCCTTTACGGCTATGGAAGATCAGCCTCGCAACAGGATTGCCCGTTTTGATTTGAGCAATTTTCAACTTACGGACTGGAACCCCGTGGTTGATTATTTCACCAACATCAATAGTCCGGGGACGGTGACCGAGATGGTGGCAACTGCAAACCATTACTATTTTCTCCTTGCAAAAACGGTATATTCAAATGGTTCCTCCTCATCTACGACCTACTATAAGATTGTTAAGTTGAATCGAGCCGATAATGTCTTTATTGAGATGATTGATTTCGATACGATGTATTCAGCGTCGTATTTGACTGTTTGGAACGACCGCATGTTTTTGAATGAGTATGACACGAATGGTGGTATGCCTTATTCCACTCGTGTGCACAGTTTTGCGGATACGCCGCTTTATGATGAGGCCAGTCATTTTTATTTGGAATTCGATGGTTCTGTAGGGTATATGTCATTGGTAGATGACGTCTTGTATTTAGCCGGAGCTTTTTCTGAGATTTCCGGTCATACCCGAAAAAGCATTGCGGCACTGAATCCGCATGACCTCACGGTTCTCCCATTGAATTTGCCTTACAACGGAACAACGGGTTCATACAAGCAAATAGTGCCCGGTGATGGTGGATACTTCATTAACTCGGATACCGGCCTGCTGGGAGGTTTTGAGGCGAATTATTTTGCGACGATTGATTTGAATACCGGTGAGCTGATACCGAATACACTCGAGTTTATTTCAGCGGTTAGCGAATTGGCCCTAACCTCCTCAGGTGACACGTTGTTTGTTGCGGGCAATAGTCCAACGGTGAACGTATTGGGTTCACAGCGCATGTTTGCCATGAATCCCGTAACACAAACCGTGTATGACTGGGTGCCTAGCACGCCTAGTCTTACTGCGATTGATATTGTGGATGGCCATTTGTTCATTCAGTTTAGCAGCACAAATGCCAGTGTGAATGGCCAGGGCCGCAGTCGCATTGCCTCTTTCGACTTAGCCACTCTGGCGCTTGAGCCGGTTTATTTCAATATCAACGGAGAGATAACGGATTTTGAAATTTCAGGGGATACGATGCTCATCGTCGGATCATTTAGCAATGTGAATTCAACAGCTCGCAATTCTGCTGCCATGGTTAATAAGAATACATTTGCTGTTCTTCCATGGGACGCTCAATTGTCGACCGTTTTTCTTGCACAGTATCCAACTGTTGGCAGCAGCGCAAGGCTGGTTCAAATGCACAATGGCCATGTGTTGTTCGGCGGTTGGTTTGGTCCGCATAGTGGCGAGGCTGATAATTCGATTACGGCTTATTTCAATGCTCAGGATGGTACTCGATTCCCGGGGTACAATGTTCCGGTTCAAGGCAACATCGTTTATGTTCGAAACTGGAAACAGCGCGGTGATTTGCTGTATATAGCAGGCAACTTCTTCAATACCTCGGGGCCAACTACGGGTGCAGTTACCGCCATTGATTTAACCAATGGTGCATTTGTAAATCAAGACGTACGTCCTCCTGGAGGTATCATCGGAGCAACTGATTTGGAGATATATGGTAACCAGTTGATCAGCGTCGGTGAGTATTCATCCATGAATAGCGACAGTGATATTCGCTACTGCACCAGCTGGGATATGGGCTGTGTAACCGGAGGATTGAGTATACCGAGCACGATTAATCATTGTGAGGGATATGATTTAGAAGTGCCTTCCTCCTGGAGCAGCGGGTTGCCTGAAAGTTATGTGTGGGAGTCGAGCATGGATGGTGGAGAAACGTGGTCGGCGCTTGAAGGCTCAGGCGCTATGCTGCACGTGTATGAAGCGGGCAGTGAGTTTGCCAATGCGCTGATTCGAGTTTCCGGTTTTAGTACGTGTGATACAACACAGTCCAATTCGGCACAGGTGTCGATATTACCCGGTTTGCAGATCGGTGCGGCTATTTCTGATTCAACGGTTTGTCAGGGAAGTGCGGTAGCCTTTTATTCGCCCGTAGCGGTAGAGTGGAGCAATGGCGCTATCACAGGGCTGCCTCTCACGTTGAATGGTTTGGGAAGCACATACGCTGTTGCTACATCAGAACAGGGTTGTTATCTTCCGGATACCGTTAATTATGTGGTTCTTCCGAATCCGACGCTCAGTTTTACCATTTTGGATAGTTTGAACTGTGAGGGTCTGGAGGGGGCCATTTTGTTGCAGGCCACGGGCGGACAAGCACCCTATACCTATTTATTCAATGGTAACATTATTAACTCGTTTGTTTCGAATGTAATGGGAAATGATTACGCTGTGCGCGATGCGAACTATTGCACAGCGGATGTATACGTTTATCTTCCTGTTAGTTCAATTTGTTACGGCTGCATGGACCCTGAAGCAAGTAACTACAATCCACAGTCTGTTTTTGGAGGCACCTGTGAATACTACACTACCACGTGCGATTACGACTTAAGTGGTGATGGTGTAATTAATGTAGCCGACTTGAATGCACTGCTATCGAATTTTGGTTGCGTGGGAATGGAGTGCGATGGTGATTTGGATGGCGATCAGGTGGTCGGTGTTTCGGATATCTATGTGATTATTGAATATTTTAATTATCTCTGCGAATGAGAACGTTTGTTGTACATTGCCTAACGGCTTTGATAGTATTGACTGCGGTGAATGAGTCGTTTGCTCAACCCAATCTCATGTTCAATGAGTTCTGTTACGGAGCCACTCAGAATTTGCCACCGAATCACCCGCAGTATTTCGTGGAGATTTATAATCCGGAATCGTATGATGTAGACATGAGCAACTGGCAGTTGCAACATGGCATGAGCCTTACCTTTCCGGCGGGCACTGTGATAGGAGCCAATAATTATCTTGTAGTTACCACTCCCAATCAATCGACCTATACACCTGCGTACAATCGTGTGTTGCTTCCCACGAATGACCAGTTGTCGTCGCTCGATAGTTTGGCGTTGCGCAATAGCAGCGGTGTTTTGGTTGATTTTATTCGCTGGACATGGAATGCGACCGATTGGCCGACAACAGCCTTTAGTGTGTTTGCTTCAGTGTGTTTGAGTGATGCGACTCTCGACAACAGCAATGGGTCGAACTGGTGTCATTCTGCAGAGTACTATGGTTCGCCCGGAGCCGCAAATACATGCAGGGTCTCCGGTTGCACAAATGCTGTTGCTTGTAACTATCAGCCTGAGGCTAATTACAACGATGGGTCGTGCATTTTCTGCACGTGTGGATATGAGTGCGGATGTATGGATGCCACAGCATTGAATTACAATCCGAACGCGCTTTGGATAGGGGAGCCATGTTTGTATCCCGCCTATGACATTGTGATTAATGAGATTAAAGGAGGTAACACAACCGCGAATTATGTCGAGTTGTATAATGCGGACGATCAGGTGGTAGACATGAGCGGTTACATGCTGACGGACCCTAGGTGCTGTAACTGGGGTTTCTCATTTACTTTTCCTGCCGGTACTTCAATGGCGCCGGGCGAGTATTTGCTCGTTCATGGTACCTCTACGCAATACAATAATCTCGGTGTTCAGCATTTTACATGGACAGGCACGGGTAACCTGACGAATGGTAATGCGGATATAAAACTAAAGGAGGAGCATGGTATGCTCATCGACTCCGTTAATACCGCTAATACCGTTAATAATGATTGGCCGTATGTTTCAACACAAGCGAGAGAGCTCCGAAATCCATATTCCAACAATGCAATTTTTTCGAACTGGTGTGTGTTCAACTCAGGAACACCGGGTGTTCAAAATAGCTGTTATTCTTCTATTATTACCGGTTGTCAGGATCCGAACGGATACAACTACGAGCCTGCTGCTACCGAAGCAGCTGTTTGTGATTATCCCGATGGGGGTAATACATGTGTGAACGCGACACCGGCGGTTTGCAATCACTTGTATGAAGGAGAATTGATACAGACTAACAATGGTAATGATCCCGTAAACGCAGGTTTTACTTTCTGTGGATTTGAAGCGAATCGCAGTGCAGACTGGTATGTTTTCGAAGCACAAGAAGATGCACAAATGCACGTCGATTTGTGTTTTCCTGAGACGGAACTATCCGTCGTCATTCAAGTCTTCATGGGCCAATGTGGTGAGTTGTATTGTTACGCGTTCAGTAATAATTCGGTGTGTGACACAGCGGGTGTTGCCGGACTGGATTTCTATGTGAACGAGGGGGAGACTTATTTCATTCGCCTTTCGGCTGGTCCGGGAAATGAATATGGCGACTATCGCATGAACCTTACTTGCGATCCGATGGAGGTTGGTTGTCTAGATCAAACGGCTTGCAACTATGATCCACAGGCTACGGGTTTTGTGGGCTGCGAATATTTGACATGCAGAGCATGCACTGATGCAACAGCGCTGAACTTTGATGATGGCGCGACCATCGATGATGGCTCTTGCTATTACAGCATACCGCGAGTGGTCATCAATGAGCTTAACAGGAACAGCACGTATCAGTTTATCGAACTCTACAATATGGAGAGTTACGATGTAAACATGACCGGCTGGAAGATGAATAATGGAAGTGTTATGACGTTTCCTGCGGATGCGATTATTCCGGCTTATGGATTTGTGGTGATAGGCACCTTGCCAACCTCCACTCCTCAGGCAAGTGTGCCCAATTCTTTCGTGGATGTGTTCCCATTGCCCGCGAATTATGCTATAAACACCAACAATTACTTCTCGTTGTATGATGCCAATCAGAATAAGGTAGACAGTGTGTATGTTCTTAACGGCTTCCCTTGGAACTCATCGAATCAATCGCGTTCGGCAGAGTTGATTAATCCGGCGTTGGACAATAACTATAACAGCAATTGGCTGGCGACAGTTAATCCGAATCAATACCTGGCCAATACCAGTGGGTTTCAGAATACCCGTTTCGATCCAATGGGCTTGACGTGTCAGGATAGCACGGCCTGTAACTATGACCCATTTATAGAGAGTGAGCCGTTCAATTGTGATTACACTTGCTTTTGGCCCGATGCTACTCTTGATAATGATGCCAGTAACTCACCTGTCGTTTTGAATGATGGTTCAACATTGCATTTGTATCGTTCTGAAATGGTGAGCGGAAATTCGATGCCTCAAACACAATGCACAACGGGCTACCACGACGCATGGTTTGAACTGAATACACGTAATTATGATACCGTTCAGGTGGTGTTGAATTTCAGCGATAACATGCCTGCAATGGGCTGTGATATATATCGTAGGGTAAATGAGTCGCTAAATCCGGTGACCTGTTTTACATTCAGCGAAAGCACCATTCTTAACTTTCACGAATACCAGAATTTCGGACCGAATGAAGAGTTTGTGTTTTCTCTTTATGTGCTTACCAGTTCGTGCTCTACCTGTCAGTATGCCGGTATAGACATTTACGCTAACTTCTACAGTCGTTCATGCACCGATCCGTTGGCGTGCAACTACAACCCGGAGGCGATTGTCGACGATGGCAGCTGCGAGTATGGCAGTTGTTATGGCTGTGCAAATGAGGA
>JBJTRD010000123.1:0-5772 GCA_046075945.1 Flavobacteriales bacterium | reverse complement strand
ACGGTAACAATTGTAATCAAACAATTAGCGCCAACCAGGCGATGGAAGATTGGGAAACCGGCGACGACAACTCCTACAACTGGGCTTACTCGGGCGATGCTGATTGGTTTGTGACCAGCGCACAGGCCTATGAAGGGAATTACAGCATGCAGAGTGGAAATATCAACGACAACGATTTGTCGACCATGTATCTAATCATCAACAGTCCATCGGTATTCGACTTGTCGTTTAGCTTTAAGACAAGCACAGAAGATGGTTACGATTTCTTGTCTTTCCTGGTCGACAATGTAGAACAAGGTTCCTGGAGTGGTGAGAACGATTGGGCGGAGGTGAGCTATCCCGTCACTGCCGGCAGTCACAATGTTCGCTGGCGCTATGCAAAAGACTTTACGGTTTCATCGGGAACAGATGCATGTTGGGTTGATAATATTGTGTTGCCTGCAGCCTCGAATGTTTCAGTGAATGATGCCTCACAAAATGCCTATGTGCTTTCGGCATACCCTGTACCATTCAACGATGCCGTGAATGTTCGAATGAACAGTTTACTCCCGGCATCATGTACCTTACGAGCTCTTAATTCGATGGGCAGCCTTGTAGAAGAAAGGACTGTGATAGCTCATTCAGGCTCGAATAACTGGACATTCGATAGCCGCGCATGGGCTTCAGGATTATACACCATTCAAATTTCGACTGAACAGGGTGTTGAAACCCTGCCGGTAGTGAAGCAGTAATTTCACTCGGATAAAATAATCCGGACCTCTTATCTTAGTCGGCAAACAATATTCGTAATGCCGGTTTAGTTAAGTGGTCCGGATTCTTTTTTTACGCAATGAATAAATCACACATCCCTTCCTTACTGATTGCACTTGCAGTCGTTATATCGGCTTATATCCTGGCCGGTGCTTATCGCAACCGCAACAGAGGAAACGACACCATTTCTGTAACGGGCTTGGGCAGCAAAGACTTTACCTCGGATCTTATTGTTTGGAGCGGAGTATTTCATAAGAAAAATTTAGATTTGAAAATGGCCTACGCGGAACTGGATGCTGCGCGCGAAGTAGTGAAGAGCTATTTGGTAAGCAAGGGTATTGGAGCAGATAAACTGATTTTTTCCGCTATAGATATCGAGCAGCAATTTGACAACCGATACGATGACAATGGTAACCAGACAAGTTCCATCTTCACGGGCTATCTCCTGAAACAAAGTGTACAGATTGAATCGAATGAAGTGGAGAAAGTGGAGGAAATTTCGCGTAATGTAACGGAGCTGATAAACTCGGGAATAGAACTGTATTCCAGTTCACCCAATTATTACTACACGAAATTGGCAGAATTGAAAATCGAAATGATTGCCCAGGCAACACAAGACGCTCAATTGCGCGCACAGAAGATTGCCGAGAACGCCGGTGGTAGCTTGGGGGCTTTGAAAAGTGCAGACATGGGGGTATTTCAAATTGTAGGTCAGAACTCGGCAGAGGATTATTCGTGGGGTGGCTCTTTCAATACATCTTCGAAAAATAAAACCGCCAGTATTACGGTAAACCTGAACTACGAAGCCAACTAGGCCGACGCATAAAAAAGGCCCGGATTGATTTGTTTCGCCCATTAAGAGTTTCGGTAATTCGGTTTGCAGAGTGCATGATTCGATCAACTACATCCTCTGAAAACAAGTCAAGGTGCTCCTTGATGTATCGGCTGAAAATCGTGTAGGCACTTTCTGAGTAAAAATCTTTCTCGTACAAGAAGTCAAAAATGATCTGTATCTCGTGGGCCGCATCACTTCCGTAGGCGTCTATGGTGTCATCGAGAGAAAGCCAATCTTCCCTGATAATGTGCTGCAGCGCTACAATTTGTGAGGGACTTACTTTCTTGTCGGATTTGGCTATGGAGTAAAATAAATATCCAAGCGTCTGATAAAATGCTTCGGATAACGTCTGCGTGTGAGATGCTTCTGCATAGCTTAGTGATATTTGCTTACGAAGCGAATCACTTCAAGGGCAGAGCATAATTAAGATGAATTCCAATGAAATAATTGATAGATGGTGAAGGATTGTAGTATTTGCCGGCTGTGCCGTTGAAGTTAAGGAAGGATGAATATGCAGTATTGAAAAGGTTATTGATTCCCGCTTGAATAGTGCATTCAAAATTTTTCATTGGGCTGAATTGATAGCTCGCGGAAACATTTGCCAAATGATACGCTGCGGTTTGATCGCTGTTATCGTTGTTTAGCGGCATGCGGTCCATCCAGTAATCAAATACACTGAGCGAAATACCCTTGTAGGTTGATTGAATACCGGTGCTCATTTGCGCCATAGGAACCCCCGGCATCGAGTTGTCATTCAAGATTGTTCCGTCCAGAGTGTATTTGTCGAAACGATGCCTGTTCAGGGTTCCGTTGTTCCAGTATTTGAATTCGAAATCACTCTTACCGCGAAGGAACAGCCACTCAAATGTCCACTCAACTCCCTGTTGCAGCGTTGACCCTTCGTTGTGATACCGTTGCACTGATTCCCCAACTTCATTCGTTACTGAATAGGGGAGAATGGCTCTATCGATGCGAAAATCATAGGCCGTTATCGAATATGTGATCCCCGCTTTTTCAAACTGATGACGGATTCCCAGTTCATTCAGTCTTCCGCGTTCTGAAGTGAGCTGCAGGTTGTAGGCGCTGTTCTCCTGATCGATCATTTCGAAAACGGTTGGGTTGGCAGCCCCCGCCGAATAACTCCTGTAGATATACAACCCTTTTAGCAGGCGCACCGATGCCGCAATACGCGGCAGCACACTATTTCCCCAGGTAGCGGTTGTATCGTATTCAAAACCGCCTGCATTATAACCACGCACATACTGCTCGTTGTTCGATGCGCTCAGGCCCGCCTGAATTGTGACTGCATCGCGCCATTTTATGACACTTTGCATGAACGACATCGATTGAAGATATCCGATGTCGTAGGAATATTTAAAATCTTTCGGCTCTGATAGACTGATGGTCTTCTCGAGTATCGAGTAATCTTCTGTTTGCCATTCACTGCCCAATGTTGCCCGCAGGTTCAGTTTATTCCAGGTGCGGTCATAGTCAATGGTTGCCCGTCCGCTCAGCGACTGCGAATTTTCGAACTTGTAGCCGCTGTTAAAGGCCGATGTGCCATACGGATTTTCTTTCGTGGTTTTTTGAAAGCAGATATGAACGCCATGGCTAAAGTACTTTCCCCATTTACCTGCCTGTGAAATTGCTGCAACATAGCGCTCGCGAGATAGTGACGCATTGTTGAGGACTGAAAATGGTACAGCCATGGAAGGCATCGTATCGGCCTGCAATTGATTCAAGGCCCCGGGCAGTCCCCAGTTTCCATTATAGTAAGTGCCAAACAAAGTAAGCGACTGGTAAGGAGAAATGCGCTGTTTGAACCGAAGGCTAAGTTGATTCTTGCGGTTAAATTCCTGTTCGCGATAACCGGGATAATCCTGCCATACCTGCGACACGCGCAGTTCGCTGGTCTTGAAACCAACCGAGGCAGAAGTAGTCTGGCGATAGCTGTTGTTCGTTGCTTGCTGAATACCGCTTTGTAGACGCACCACGCCCGAATCAATGGGCGCACTCGACATGAGCAGTACACCGCCATTTCCATTTCCATACATACTGCCCGCAGGTCCTTTAATGACTTCAATGCTTTGAATGTCCGAGGCATCAACTAGTTCTAAGGGTGTCTGACCATCGGCTGAGGTCAATGGAATACCATCGAGATACATTTTCACATTCCGAACTGCAAAGGGAGATCGAAGGCTGCTGCCTCGAATACTAAAACGATGACTCCCCCCATATCCGCGCGACTCCATCATTACACCGGGAAGGGTGTTCATGGCGTTTTGAAGGGATGAGCGATCCGTAGTTTCCAGTAATTGCCGATCAACAACTCCCACAGCCGCGGGTAGTATGGGCGCAGTGCTGCGCGCATCGTAGGCCTGCAATATTATCTCGGGCAACTGATAACCAATGAGCAAAGATTGATAGGTTTTTTTCGGTGAGAATTGTTCCTCGATGGATAGCAAAATGTCGCGTGTGGTGTTGCATTGAACGGTTTCCAGGGCAACGTCGATGGTGTCACCCTGTGTGCGAATTATGCGCATAAACCGGGGTGAGCCTTTTACATCGATGCTGTAATGCCCATCCGATTCCGTAATGCACGAACTCCAGTTGGCATTCATGCGACCACGCTCGGGAGCAATTTCCGACAGATACAATTCTGCTCCTTTCAGCGGAGTATTAGAATCTTCTAGAACTATTCGTCCACTCAATACACAACGAGCGGGGCCTTGCGCATTGAGTGTTCCAATATTCAGCAATAAGAATGTTAAGATTAAATTGTGCTTTCTCATAATTCAAGGTTGTTGTAGGAGCTGCAGTACGCGCTCGCGGCTGAGAGATGCAGCTTCCTCTGTGTTTAACCCAGCAAATTCATGTGCGTGAATACGCTTGCCGATACGCACTTCAATTGTGCCTGAGTGAATAATAAATGAATCGCGGGGAAGAATCTTATCCGCATTCAAAACTGCGATGGGTTGTATGTCGATTGCGCCCTCTTTTGCAATCACAAAAGTTCCCTTTTTAAATAGGGAAAGGCGACCATCGCTGCTGCGAGTGCCTTCCGGAAACGTGATGACACTCTTCCCGTCATTGATAAGCTGTGCGGCTTTGCGCATGCTTATCATGGCCTGTTCACGATTTTTTCGATCAATGAAAATATGACCGATAAGCGTCATGTACTGGCCCAGAAAAGGAACGCTTTTAAGTTCTTTCTTGGCGATGTAGAATAAACCAATAGGAATTGCTTTGGCGATACAAACTACGTCTAAATGAGATACATGATTGGAAACGTAGATGGATGGTTTTTCTAAGTCCAGATTTTCCAATCCCGTAACCTTTAATTGGACGCGAGCGAGAAAGAGTATTACGGGGCTAAAGAAGTAACGCCCTTCGAAGTAATGAACCCATTGACCATTGAATGTCACAAGCATCAGCACGATGCCCACCAGTGCACTCACTGCGGTCCAAACAAGAATGAGGGTTACCTGTATAAACGCTACAACGTATTGCAATGGTTTCATAGCGGTGCAATTTGCGTCATAATTGAGAATTCCGAAGAAGAAAAAGGAGAATTATCAGTTGTTCAACTGTCTTGGATTGGTCTCCTTTTCTATTTTGAAAAACCTTTCTCATACATGAGACGAGGGAGCGGATGCAATGAGCGATACGTTTCAAGCAGTAAGTGAAAACTTGCTAGAAATATCAAAAAAAAATGACGCGTGGAAGAGGAAATGTTGCCACCTTCGTGAATGACTCTTTGTTCGTCCATAACCTGGGGGCTCCGTCATCGAAATTGGAAACGCTGCTCGCTCATTGCATGAAATGATTTTTTTATTACGAGAATCTCGTCTTATAAAACGGTATGAAAGGAGGCTTGGAAAGTGACAAAAAAGAGTTGTTCTTTTTATTCATTACAATTGACTAAAATTGTCATAAAAATTCAACATATCATTGAAATTGAGCAATTTCGACGCGAATACATAACGATTAATTGTTAAATGGCTACGTCTTTTGACCCCATGAAGTGGACAGATAAATATTATCTAGAAGAGTTAGGAAAAAACATTGCAAATAAGCGAAAGGATGGAGGAATGTCTCAGTCTGATCTTGCGTACAAGATTGGAATGGAAGTACCAAATCTTTCGGTGATTGAAAATGGTAAATCCAATCCGCAAGTTTTGACGTTG